>NZ_JBSWXU010000090.1:0-21892 GCF_056160785.1 Mycobacterium sp. ABE4_509
TCTTGGCGACTCGCAGCGCGATGCGCAGCACCTCGTTCCAGGATTTGGCGCCGAGGGTCTTGGGTTCGGTTTCGGCCATCAGCCGGGCCAGCGCCCGCTGCTCGTGGGCCGGCAGTATCCAGGTCAGCTCCTTGAGGTCGTCGAGCAGGCTGATCAGTTCGCGATGGGTGAGCCCGTCGATCGGGGCGGCGGCCAACTCGGCCAGACCGGCCCGGATCGCGGCGATCGCGCTGGACACCTCACCCATGAATCGAACACTAGTTCGAACCACTGACAGGAGCGACCGTCGGTGTGACTGGAGAAACCCAAGTGACCAAAGAGCTTTCGATGGTCACCAAACCGCGAGGTGAACCCCGGGCGATAGGGTTGAGGACATGCGAGTGGCAGTGCTGGGCGCCAAGGGCAAAGTCGGCGCGACGATGGTGGCGGGCGTGGAAAGCGCCGAGGATCTGACCTTCACCACCGGTGTCGACGCCGGCGACCCGCTGTCGGCGCTGACCGACACCGACACCGAGGTGGTTATCGACTTCACCCACCCCAGCGTCGTCATGGACAACCTGAAGTTCTGCATCGAGCACGGGATCCACGCGGTCGTCGGGACCACCGGTTTCACCGAGGAGCGGCTCGAGCAGGTCCGGCAGTGGCTCGCGGGCAAGCCGGACGCCTGCGTGCTGATCGCCCCGAACTTCGCGATCGGCGCGGTGCTCTCGATGCACTTCGCCAAGCAGGCCGCCCGGTTCTTCGAGTCCGTCGAGGTCATCGAGCTGCACCATCCCTACAAGGCCGACGCACCGTCGGGCACCGCCGCGCGCACCGCCCAACTCATCGCCGCGGCCCGAAAAGAACTGCCGCCCAACCCCGACGCCACCAGCACCGGCCTCGAGGGCGCGCGGGGGGCCGACGTGGACGGCATTCCAGTGCACTCGGTGCGACTGGCCGGGCTCGTCGCCCACCAGGAAGTGCTGTTCGGCACCCAGGGCGAGACGCTGACCATCCGGCACGACAGCATCGACCGCACCTCGTTCGTGCCCGGTGTGCTGCTGGCGGTCCGCAGAATCAGGGAGTTCCCCGGCCTGACGGTCGGGATCGAACCGCTGCTCGACTTGTCATGAGCGAGGGCGCGCGCGCACTGCGTATCCAGCTGCTGATCGGGTTCATGTGCCTCGCGCTCATCGCCTACTTCTTCATGCTCTGGCGTCTTGCCTGGATGTTCATCACCTCCGGTGACGTCGTGGCGATCGGGCTCGGCCTGGCCATTATGGTGCTGCCCTTCATCGGCGTCTGGGTCCTGGTCGCCACTCTGAAGGCCGGCCTGGCGCATCAACGCCTGGCCCGCATCGCGCGTGAGGAGGGCATGGAGCTCGACGTCAGCGCACTGCCGCGCAGGCCGTCCGGCCGCATCGATCGAGATGCCGCCGACACGCTGTTCGAGAAGGTGCGCGGCGAACTCGAAGCCGACCCGGACAACTGGCTTCGCTGGTATCGACTGGCACGCGCGTACGACTATGCCGGTGATCGCGGCAGAGCCAGGGACACCATGCGTAAGGCCGTAGAGATGGAGGAAGGAAGGCCCAGCTGATGGCACGCCTGCTGATCGTGCACCACACCCCGTCACCGCACTGCCAGGAGATGTTCGAAGCCGTCGTCTCCGGCGCAACCGACCCGGAGATCGAGGGTGTCGAGGTGCTGCGGCGGCCCGCCTTGACCGTCTCACCGGCCGAGATGCTCGAAGCCGACGGCTACCTGCTCGGCACCCCGGCCAACCTGGGCTACATCAGCGGCGCGCTCAAGCACGCCTTCGACAGCGCCTACTACCAGATCCTCGACACCACCCAGGGGCGTCCGTTCGGGCTGTGGCTGCACGGCAACGAGGGCACCGAGGGCGCCCAGCGGGCGGTCGACGGCATCACCGCGGGCCTGGGGTGGACCCAAGCCGCAGAGACGGTGGTGGTGGCCGGCAAACCGGCCAAGGACGACCTCGAGGCCTGCTGGAATCTCGGCGCGACGGTCGCGGCGCAACTGATGGGGTAGCGGGGCACCCCGAACCTGAACCCGAACCCGGGCACGGGCCTACCCGGCGGATTCCCTCAGCGTCGGTGTCAGCATCCACGGCACGTGTCCCGGTCCCATGTCCGCGCACGCCCGCTCGGCGTCGCGGCGTCCGAGTTCGATGGTCGCTTCGATGAAGGACGGCTCGAAATACAGAAAGCTGATGAGATCGCCCTGCCGGTTGCCGTTGCCCTGCAACGCGCGACCGAGCAGCCACAGCTCGCTCTGGCGAAGCAGCTTGGTCAGTCCGCCTGCCGCGCTTGGGCGTTCCTGGATGGCCTGGCGGGCCAGCTCGCCGATAGTGCCGCGGTGCTCGGGCGTGACCGCGAGGTACGGGATCACCCGCATCTGCTCTCCGGTGCGGGTTCGGCCACCCTCCGCGCCACCCCCGAGCAACAGATCGTTGATCGTGCTCAGCGTGCGAAGGTCCTCGACCATACGGTCGATGAGCGTGGCATCCATCAGGCCGACGAGCATGTCGCTGAGGTCCGGTGGTGGGTCGTCGGGCCCGAACGGGGCGGGAGTCTCGGTCACCGGATGCGTGGCGACCACGATCATCCGGTCGGCACCCAGTTCCACCGCCGGTTTGAGCGGCGCGTTCATGTGCACGCCGCCGTCGATGTACCAGCCGGCGTGATGGCTCGGCGTCTGCACTCGAACCGGGGGAAACAGCAGCGGTATCGCCGACGAGGCCAGCACGTGTTCGGTCTTCAGCCCGTCGACCGCGACGTAGTCGATCGGTCGCTTGGGGTCACGCACCGGCACGACGTCGGGGTCCGGCGTATGCGCGAACACCACCGAGAGGTTGTCGCGGCCCGCGCCGGTGACGACGGCCACCGTGAGGCTGTTCGCAATGACGTTGCTGCGCAACTGCTCCTCGTCGATCACCCGCTCCGCGGTGCGCCACAGCGGGGAGGTGTCCAGCAGCTGGGTCGGCCGCGATCTGGGTAGGCCGATGGCGTCGCCGACGAACTGGGCGGCGGTTCGCGGCAACTGCAGCACCGGTGAGGCGAACACGTCCGATGCCGCCAGCTGACGCCAGACATCCAGCACTTTCGCCGACATCTCGGCAGGAGGCAGGTGCGAGAAGGCGGCACAGAGCGTCGCATTGATCGCGCCGGCGCTGGTGCCGACGTACATCGACACCGCCACACCGGCCGCCTGCAATCGTGGCAGCAGCACCGAAAGAACTCCGGCCTCGTAGCCGCCACGGGCCCCCGCGCCGGCCAGCACGACCGCCACTTTCTCCACGCCGCCTGGTTACCACACCCGGGCACGATCCGCTGGGCGACGGCGGCACCGCTCTTGTGCCCGGAGGCCAGCTGGGGGACGGGCCCCGGCGGAATCGGTACATTGCTCCCGGGCGCGGCATTCGTTTCGCACTCGCCCGAGTTCTCGGCGTGCCACTGCCACGTCGACGGATCAACGGAGGAGCCGCATGCCCGGTATCGCCGACATCGCTGTTGCCGGAGCGCCGATCGCCGGCGGCGCACTGCTGGGAATGGTGGCGGGGAACATCAAGGCGCCCGATGTCCGGGCTCTGATCGCCAAGGACATGGACTTGCTCGCCCGCATCCCCGAAGACCAGGTGCAGCGTCGGGCGAATCTCCAGCACGTCATCGACATCCGGGTCGACGACATCATCGCCGGCATCAACAAGAACCGTCAGATCCGCGAGATCGCGGTGTCCTACGAGGGCAACTGGCGCGACATCGTGGTGTTCGTCTCGGCCATCCTGTTCACCACCGTGTGGTGGCACGTACCGCACTCCAAAACCAACTGGCTGCTGATGTTCATCGTGATGATCGTCGTGACGGTCATCGCCGGCGTCTACGCCTTCCGCGGCGGCTTCCGCGCGGTCAAGACGTTCCGGGAGGAGCGGCGCCGGCACCGCGCCCAGGCGCCTCCCGCGTAGGAAACCGCCTCAGCTCAGATGGGCGGCGAAGAACGAACGCATCGAGTCCCAATGCCGGCGTGCGGCCGCCTCGTCGAACGGGGCGTTGTCCGGCACCGCGAAGCCGTGCAGTGCCGGATACCACTCGATGGTGTGGTCCACGCCGGCAGCGGTGAGCGCCTTGCCGAGCGTCTCGCCATCCTCGGGGGTGAAGGAGCGATCATCCTGAGCGCCCCCGACGTAGACCGCCGCCCGGATCCGCTCGGCGAGCAGGTGTGGGCTGTCCGGGTCATCGGCGACCA
This sequence comes from Mycobacterium sp. ABE4_509, assembly GCF_056160785.1. Classification (NCBI taxonomy): domain Bacteria; kingdom Bacillati; phylum Actinomycetota; class Actinomycetes; order Mycobacteriales; family Mycobacteriaceae; genus Mycobacterium; species Mycobacterium sp. ABE4_509. The sequence goes on from NZ_JBSWXU010000090.1 coordinate 4,246, forward strand.
GGCCGCCGCCGTGAAACGACATCGCCGCCGCGACCCGGCCCGGAACCCGGCCGGCGACCACCAGTGCGCTGCGCCCGCCCATGCAGTATCCGGTGACACCGAACGACTCGCCGCGGACCTCGGGGCGGGCGGCCAGGTAGTCGAAGAACGCGGTGGCGTCGGCGGCCATCAGATCCGGGGTGACCTTGGAGATCATCGAGAACAGGCGTTTGCGGGCGTCCTCGTCGCCGAACACCGTCGCCATGTCGAACGGCGCCCAGTCGCCTTCGCGGTAGTACACGTCGGGGAGCAGCACCGCGTAGCCGTGGCCGGCGAGTTCGTCAGCCATCGCGGAGAACGTGGGACGGGCCCCGCCGGCGTCGGGATACATGACGATTCCGGGCCAGGGACCGTCGCCCTCGGGGGTGTGTAGGGTGACCGGGCAGGAGCCGTCGGCAGTCGTGACGGTGTCGGAGATCGTCGGCATGGGTTCCGTTCTACTCTGCAGCCGCCCACGTAAGCTAGGCGCGTGCCGATCGCCACTCCCTACGAGGATCTGCTGCGTCTGGTGCTCGAGACGGGGACTCCCAAGTCCGACCGCACCGGTACCGGCACCCGCAGTGTCTTCGGCCATCAGATGCGTTACGACCTCACCGCCGGGTTCCCGTTGATCACCACCAAGAAGGTGCACACCAAGTCGATCATCTACGAGCTGCTGTGGTTTCTGCGCGGGGACTCCAACGTGGGCTGGCTGCAGGAACGCGGAGTGACGATCTGGGATGAATGGGCCTCCCCGACAGGGGATCTGGGTCCGATCTACGGCGTGCAGTGGCGGTCGTGGCCGACACCGTCGGGTGAACACATCGACCAGATCAGCGCCGCGCTGCAGCTGCTGAAGTCCGACCCGGACTCCCGGCGCAACATCGTGTCGGCCTGGAACGTCGGCGAGATCAGCCAGATGGCACTGCCGCCGTGCCACGCGTTCTTCCAGTTCTACGTCGCCGACGGGCGGTTGAGCTGCCAGCTCTATCAGCGCAGCGCCGACCTGTTCCTGGGCGTACCGTTCAACATCGCCAGCTACGCACTGCTGACCCACATGATGGCCGCCCAGGCCGGCCTGGCTGTCGGTGAATTCATCTGGACCGGAGGAGACTGCCACATCTACGACAACCACGTCGAGCAGGTGACCGAACAACTGTCCCGCGAGGCCCGACCTTATCCGGAACTCCTTCTGGCAAAACGGGATTCGATCTTCGACTACGTCTACGAGGACGTCGTCATCAACAACTACGACCCGCATCCGGCGATCAAGGCCCCGGTGGCAGTGTGAGCGTGAACCTGATCTGGGCGCAGTCCTCGTCCGGGGTGATCGGCCGGGGCAACTCCATCCCGTGGCACGTCCCGGAGGACATGGCGCGATTCAGGGAACTGACCATGGGTCACACCGTGGTCATGGGCCGGAACACCTGGGAGTCGCTGCCGGAGCGGTTCCGGCCGCTGCCGGGCCGCCGAAATGTCGTACTGAGCCGTCATGCTGACTACATGGCTGACGGAGCAGAGGTCATCACCTCCCTCGAGGGCGCCGCGCTCGACGACGCATGGGTGATCGGTGGGTCACAGGTCTACGGGCTGGCGTTGCCGCTCGCGTCCCGGTGCGAGGTCACCGAGGTCGACATCGACCTGCACCGCGAGGACGACGACGCGCTGGCGCCGATGCTCGACGAGGCGTGGTTCGGCACGGCGGGGGACTGGCAGGACAGCTCCTCCGGGCTGCGCTACCGGTTCTACACCTACCTCCGGGCGTGACCAGGCTGTCCGCTGCCCAGGCGCGGCGGGTGGCGGTCACAGCCCAGGGCTTCGCCGAGCCGGCCCCGGCCGGTCCGGTCACCCGCGCGCATCTCAAGCGGCTCATCGCCCGGCTGCAGGTCCTGCAGCTGGATTCCGTCTCGGTTGCGGTACGCGCCCACTACGCGCCGGTGTTCAGCCGGCTGGGGCCCTACGACCGCGATGTGCTGGACCGCGCTGCCTGGAGCCATTCGGCGCGGTCGCCACGGCTGCTGATCGAGTACTGGGCACACGAGGCCGCCCTGATGGCCGTCGACGACTGGCCGTTGCTGCGCTGGCGGATGCAGCAGTACCGGCACGGCCGGTGGGGAACCGAGATCGTCCGCAAGAACGCAAAGCTGGCCGACGGTGTCGTCGAAGCGGTGACCGCACTGGGTCCGTCGACGGCAGGTCAGATCGAGGCGCATCTGGAAGCGGCACCCCGCGGCCGCAAGGGGCCCTGGTGGGACCGCAGCGACACCAAGTGGGTGGCCGAGGCATTGTGGTCGTCGGGGGTGCTGGCCACCGCGACCAGGGTGGGGTTCGCACGCCACTACGACCTGGCCGAACGGGTATTACCTGCGGAGGTGCTGAACCGGCAGTTGGACGAGCGTGAGGCGGTGCGCGAACTGGCCCGCCGGGCTGCCACCGCGTTGGGTGTCGCCACCGAGGCCGACATCCGCGACTACTTCCGGCTGGGCGCCGCCCAGATCAAACCCGCGATCGCCGACCTGGTGGCCGCCGGCGAACTCGAGCGCGTCGACGTCGACGGGTGGACCGCCCCGGCATACCTGCGGGCCGGCCAGAGCGTTCCGCGCCGCGACAGGGGAACAGCGCTGCTGTGCCCGTTCGACCCGCTGGTCTTCTTCCGGCCCCGCGTGGAGCGACTGTTCGAATTCACGTACCGCCTCGAGATCTACACCCCGGCCGCCAGGCGGCAGTACGGCTACTACGTGTGGCCGTTCCTGCTCGACGGCGAACTGGTGGGCCGGGTCGACCTCAAGGCAGACCGCCCGGCACGGGCGCTGACGGTCGTCGGCGCGTTCGTCGAATCCGGGCGCGACCCGGTGACGGTCGCCGCGGCACTGGCCGGGCAGCTGCGTTCGATGGCCGACTGGCTCGACCTCGACGAGGTGATCGTGGGTGATCGGGGCGATCTGGTGGCGGAACTGGCCGCCGCCTTGGTTAGCTGAAGCCATGGACGTGCTACGCACCCCCGACGACAGGTTCGCCGCCCTCCCGGATTTCCCGTTCGAGCCGCACTACGTCGAGGTCGGCCCGCTGCGGATGCACTACGTCGACGAAGGCCCCGCCGACGGGCCGGTCGTGCTGCTGCTCCACGGCGAGCCGTCATGGAGCTACCTGTACCGGTGGATGATCCCGGTGCTGACCGGGGCCGGCCTGCGGGCGGTGGCGATCGACCTGGTCGGGTTCGGGCGCAGTGACAAGCCCACCCGCCGCGAGGACTACACCTATCAGGCCCACATCGACTGGACCTGGGCCGCCATCGACTCCATCGGGCTGACCGACATCACCCTGGTCTGCCAGGACTGGGGCGGGCTGATCGGCCTGCGGCTGGTCGGCGAACACGCCGATCACTTCGCCCGCGTCGTCGCCGCCAACACGATGCTGCCGACCGGCGATCACCACCCGGGCGAGGCGTTCCTGGCCTGGCAGAAGTTCAGTCAGGAGACCCCGGACTTCCCGGTCGGCAAGATCATCGGCGGCGGCTGCGTCGGCACGCTGAGCCCCGAGGTGATCGCCGCCTACGACGCGCCGTTCCCCGATGACTCCTACAAGGCCGGCGCCCGGCAGTTCCCGCTGTTGGTGCCGATCAGCCCCGACGATCCAGCGGCGCCGGCGAACCGGGCCGCCTGGCAGGCGCTCGGCCGCTTCGCCAAGCCCTTCCTGTGCGCGTTCTCCGACTCCGACCCGATCACCCGGGGAGCAGATGCCGTGCTGCGCAAGCTCATCCCGGGCGCGGCCGGTCAGCCACACGTGACGATCGGCGACGCCGGGCACTTCCTGCAGGAGGACAAGGGCGCCGAACTTGCCGCCGTGGTGGTGGATTTCGTCGCCGCCAATCCGGACTGACGGCTAGCTCAGCGGAATGTCGTTGTCTGCCTTGGATTCCTGATACCGATTCGACAGCGAGTCGTAACGGGCCCGGATGCGGTCGCGCTGGGCCAGCAGCTCGCTGCGCTGCGGTTCGGGCTCGGCCTCGATCAGGTCGGTGATCGCGTACGCCGTCCAGAACTCGTTGGCGCGCCGGTAGCCGCCCGGTTCCAGGCCGAACAGTTCCTTGAGGATCTTGAGGTCGTGCGGAATGGCGAAGCTGTCGCGGGAATCCTCGTGGCTGTAGAAGTAGTAGTAGTTGTCGAACCCCGCCCAGGTGATCGCCGACATGCACAACGTGCACGGCTCATGGGTGGTCAGAAACAGCAGGTCCCTGGTCGAAGGCCGGTCGGGCAACTCGTAGAACTGTCGCAGCGTGTTGATCTCGCCATGCCACAGCGGGTTGTCGGTTTCGTCGTTGGTGCCCGCGACCACGACCGACAGATCCGACTTGGCCAGCAGCGCCGCGCCGAAGACCTTGTTGCCGGCGGCCACCCCGCGCTCGGTCAGCGGCAGGATCTCGGCGTCGATCACCTCGAGCAGGCGCGCGGAAAGCGTGGAGTCGGGCATGGATCACCCTAACGTCCGTCGGGGCCGCGGTCAGGGTGAAGAGATTCGAGTGGGCCGCGAGTGGACTTCGCCGCTGAGGCGGTCTCGACGGGGGAGGGGCCGACGAGCGCGTTAGGCTCACCGCGTGGCCGAGATCGCACCGCTGCGGGTGCAGCTGATCGCCAGGACGGAGTTCTGCCCGCCCCCGGACGTGCCGTGGAGCACCGACGCCGACGGTGGCCCGGCGCTGGTCGAGTTCGCCGGCCGGGCCTGTTATCAGAGCTGGTCGAAACCCAATCCGCGGACCGCCACCAATTCGTCGTATCTGCGCCACATCATCGACGTCGGGCACTTCTCGGTGCTCGAACACGCCACGGTCACCTTCTACATCACCGGCATCTCCCGGTCCTGTACCCACGAGCTGGTCCGGCACCGGCACTTCTCCTACTCGCAGCTGTCGCAGCGGTACGTGCCCGAGCACGACGCGCAGGTGGTCGCGCCACCGGGAATCGAAGACGACCCCGAGCTGGCCGAGATCCTGGCCTCGGCCGCCGATGCCAGCCGCGCCGCCTACGCCGAGCTGCTCGCCCGGCTGGAGGCCAAGTTCATGGTCGACGAAGCCGGCGAACGCGCGGCGGTGCTGCGACGCAAACAGGCCCGCCAGGCCGCCCGCGCGGTGCTGCCCAACGCCACCGAGACGCGCATCGTCGTCACCGGTAACTACCGGGCCTGGCGGCATTTCATCGCGATGCGGGCCAGCGAGCACGCCGACGTGGAGATCCGGCGGCTGGCGATCGAATGTCTGCGTCAACTCGTCGACGTCGCGCCGCAGGTGTTCGCCGATTTCGAGATCACCGAGCTGGCCGACGGCACCGAGGTCGCGACCAGCCCCCTGGCTACCGAGGCATAGCCCAAAGGCGGTCGTGACGCCGGTGGCTGAGCAGGTAACCTAGTTGCCCGTGAGTACCAGCGGATTCGACGCCCCCGCCCGTTTGGGCACGCTGCTGACCGCCATGGTGACTCCGTTCAAGCCCGACGGCACGCTGGACACCGTCACCGCCGCGCGGCTGGCCAACCGCCTGATCGACCAGGGCTGCGATGGGCTGGTGTTGTCCGGAACCACCGGGGAATCGCCGACGACCACCGACGACGAGAAGATCCTGCTGCTGCGGACGGTGCTCGAGGCCGTCGGTGACCGGGCCCGCGTCATCGCCGGTGCCGGAAGCTACGACACCGCGCATAGCATGCACCTGGCCAAGGCGTGTGCCGCCGAGGGCGCCCACGGGTTGCTGGTGGTCACCCCGTACTACTCGCGGCCGCCGCAGGCAGGGTTGCTCGCGCACTTCACCGCCGTCGCCGACAGCACCGATCTGCCGGTGGTGCTCTACGACATCCCGCCGCGATCGCTCGTGCCGATCGCCTGGGACACGCTGCGGACGCTGGCGCAGCACCCCAACATCGTGGCGGTCAAGGACGCCAAGGCCGACCTGCACGGCGGAGCGGCGATCATCGCCGAGACCGGCCTGGCCTACTACTCCGGAGACGACTCGCTGAACCTGCCATGGCTGGCGATGGGAGCGGTCGGCTTCGTCAGCGTCTGGGGGCATGTCGCGGCCGGCCAGCTGCGCGACATGCAGACCGCGTTCGCGTCCGGCGACATCGCCACCGCCCGCAAGATCAGCGTCACGCTCGGACCGTTGTCCGCGGCGCAGATCCGGCTGGGCGGGGTCACGCTGTCCAAGGAGGGGCTGCGGCTGCAGGGCTTCGAGGCCGGCGACCCACGGCTGCCGCAGATGCCGGCCAGCGCCGATCAGATCGAGGCGCTGGCCAACGACATGCGCTCCGCGGCGGTGTTGAGGTAGTGGATTCAGCGCTTTCCCCACCCGAGTCGCTGGCCCCCGCCGGCCTGCGTGTCACCGCCTTGGGCGGTATCAACGAAATCGGCCGCAACATGACCGTTTTCGAGCATCTGGGCCGGCTGCTGGTGGTCGATTGCGGGGTGTTGTTCCCGACCCACGATGAACCCGGTGTCGACCTGATCCTGCCCGATCTGCGGCACATCGAGGACCGCCTCGACGAGGTGGAGGCCGTGGTGGTCACCCACGCCCACGAGGACCACATCGGTGCGATCCCGTTCCTGCTGAAGCTGCGGCCCGACATCCCGATCGTCGGATCGAAATTCACCCTGGCGCTGGTAGCCGCCAAGTGCCGGGAACACCGCATCAAGCCGGTGTTCGTCGAAGTGGACGCGGGTCAGAAGAGCACCCACGGGGTGTTCGAGTGTCAGTACTTCACGGTCAACCACTCGATCCCGGGCTGTCTGGCCATCGCGATCCACACCGGTGCGGGCACCGTGCTGCACACCGGGGACATCAAGCTCGACCAGATGCCGCTCGACGGCAGGCCCACCGACCTGCCCGGGATGTCGCGGCTCGGCGACGCCGGGGTGGACCTGTTCCTGTGCGACTCCACCAACGCCGACATCCCGGGGGTCGGGCCGTCGGAAAGTGAGATCGGCCCCGCGCTGCACCGGTTGATCCGCGGCGCCGAGGGCCGCGTCATCGTGGCCTGCTTCGCCTCCAACGTCTATCGCGTGCAACAGATCATCGACGCCGCCGTGGCGCTCGGTCGCCGGGTGTCGTTCGTCGGCCGCTCGATGGTGCGCAACATGGGGATCGCCCGCGAGCTGGGCTACCTCGAGGTCGCCGACGAGGACGTGCTCGACATCGCCGCCGCCGAGATGATGCCCGCCGACCGGGTCGTGCTGATCACCACCGGTACCCAGGGTGAGCCGATGGCGGCACTGTCGCGGATGTCGCGCGGGGAACACCGCAGCATCACCCTCACCGACGGGGACCTGATCGTGCTGTCCTCATCGCTGATCCCCGGCAACGAGGAGGCGGTGTACGGCGTGATCGACTCGCTGGCCAAGATCGGGGCCCGCGTCGTCACCAACCAGCAGGCCCGCATTCACGTTTCGGGCCACGCCTATGCCGGCGAGCTGGCGTTCCTCTACAACGGGGTGCGGCCGCGCAATGTGATGCCGGTGCACGGCACCTGGCGGATGCTGCGGGCCAACGCCGCGCTGGCGGCGCGCACCGGCGTGCCTGAGGAGAACATCGTGCTCGCCGAGAACGGTGTCAGCGTCGATCTGGTGAGCGGCCGCGCCCGGATCGCCGGGGCGGTGCCGGTCGGCAAGATGTTCGTCGACGGTCTCGTCACCGGTGACGTCGGTGATGCGACCCTGGGTGAAAGGCTCATCCTGTCCTCGGGTTTCGTCGCGGTGACGGTCGTCGTGCGCCGGGGCACCGGAAAGGCCGCCGGACCCGCGCACCTGCACTCACGCGGATTCTCCGAAGACCCCAAGGCGCTGGAACCGGTGGCGCTGAAGGTCGAGGCCGAACTGGAGAACCTCGCCGGGCAGAACATCACCGATCCCACCCGGATCGCCCAGGCGGTTCGGCGGACCGTCGGCAAATGGGTGGGGGAGACCTACCGCCGCCAGCCGATGATCGTGCCGACGGTGATCGAGATCGGCTGAAGGCCGCCGCCGCGCGCTCAGCGCTCCGCCAGCGCCGTCCACTCCAGCGGGGACGCGGTCAGTGAACGGCCGGTCGGGCGGATGTAGGTGTCGCGGAAGTAGCTCGGTCCGTCCTGTTCGACCAGGCGCCAGCCGTATCCGGCGAGCAGATCGCCGACCTCCTCGCGCACCAGACCCGACTTCCACACCTGCTCGCCCCGGCGGAACCGCCGGTACAGCGCCTTGGCGCCGTGCAGGTCGGTGCCGTCGATGAAGTCCTGGCGGATGTAGGTGAAGATCAGCCGGCTCCCCGGCGCGGCGTCGCGGAGCTGGTCGAGGGTGGCGCGCACCGCCTCCGGGGTCAGGTACTGCGTGACGCCTTCCCAGATGAAGAACGTGCGATCGGTGCGACGGTAACCGCAGGCCTCCAGGGCCGGGATGACCGGTTCGGTTTCGAAGTCGACCGCCACCAGGCGCACCGACGGCGGTGTCGCGCCGAGGGCCCGTTGCAGCACCGCCTCCTTTCGCTCGACGTTGACGCGTTGGTCGACCTCGAACACGGGCAGGTCGCTGTGCCGGGCGATCCGGCACGCCCGGGTGTCCAGTCCCGCACCGAGCACCACCACGGCGTCGACCTCGTTGACCGGGTCGGACAGGCGCTCGTCGATCAGGAGTTTTCGGCACGCGATGCTGGCCCACAGGCCCGGCCCGGACCGCTGTGCGGCGGCCGTCAGGGCGCGCCGCACCGCTGCCGAGCGGGTCAGGCCGACCAGCCAGCGCCACCGCGCGGGAAGGAAGGACCGGGCCAGGTCGTCGTCGACCAGGCGCCGGGCGGGCGGTTCGTTGTGCTCGATCGCCGCGAGCAGCATCGGGCCCAGCGCGGTCCGGGCGGCGGCTTGTGCGGACACCGTGGGCCCGTCAGCGCTTGTTCACATAGCCCGCGTCGACGGGCAACGCGACACCGGTGACATAGCGCGCGGCATCCGAGACCAGCCAGAACGCCGCGTTGGCGATGTCCTCGGGTTCGAGCGCCTGAACCGGCAGGGCGTTGCCCATGTCGGGTCCGCCCTGGCCCTCCTGGGCGATTCCGTCCAGCCAGGAGCGGGTGAACTCGTTGTCGATCATCGGGGTGTTGACCCCGGCCGGATGGACCGAGTTGACCCGAATGCTGTACTGGGCAAGGAAATTGGCGTACACCCGCATGATGCCGACGATGCCGTGCTTGGCTGCGGCATAGCCGACCGAACCCGCCATCGGCGAACCGAGTCCGACCAGCCCGGCCACCGAACTGGTGAGCACCATCGACCCGCCGTTGCCGAACTTGATCATCGGCTTCATAGCCACATCGACGGTGTTGTAGACGCCGGTCAGGTTCACGTCGATGACGTCCTGCCAGGCGTCGGCGGCCGCCATCGGCGCGATTCCGGCGTTGGCGATGACGATGTCGAGGCGGTCGCCGAGCGCCTCGGTCCCTTCGCGCACCGCCGCTTTCACCGCATCCCGGTCCCGCACATCGGCTTGGCGGGCCACGATGCGTGCCCCGGTCTCCTCGACCAGCTTGACCGTGGCGTCGAGGTCTTCGGGCGTGGCCAGCGGGTAGGGCACCGAGGTGATCTGCTCGCACAGGTCCAGCGCGATGATGTCGGCGCCCGCGGCGGCGAGCTTGACCGCGTGTGCCCTGCCCTGGCCCCTGGCGGCGCCGGTGATGAATGCGACCTTGTCGCTGAGCTCACCCATGATGCGAAGGCTACGGGCGCAGCTGGCCCTTGGCGGGGTCCCCCGCCACGACCGGTTGCAGCATCTTGATGTCGGGTGCGCCGTCGAGCAGCTCGCCGATGGCGCCGAACAGGGTGGCGATCGCCGGTGCCTTGCTGTGTGCGGTGAGTGCGTCCGCGTCGGCCCACTGTTCGACGAACACGAAGGTGCCGTCGGCCTCATGCAGCGAGTAGAGCTGGCAGCCCGGCTCGGTGTGCACCGCCTCCACGGCCTGCTGACACGCCTGCCGAACGCTGTCCACGGATTCGGGCTTGGCGGTCATGGTGGCGACGACGACGACTGGCATGGAGACTCCTCGCTGAGCGTGTTCTGGACAGTTGTCCACCTTATTACGTGATCGTTGCGGGCCTGCAGGGGATCGAAACCGATCTGTGACCAGTGTGGCTGATGGTGTATCTGAGGTTGAAGCGACTAGGCTTGCACCCATGGCAAGTAAGACCGCGGCTCGCTCTTCTGCCCGTCCGACCAGGTCAAAGGCCGGTTCGCGGGGTGCATCGCGGCCTGCCCGCCCGGCTGCGCCCCGGCGCAAGCCGCCCCGCCGCAACCCGTCGATGGTCGCGACAGCGGGCACGGCGGTGGGTCGCGGCGTGCGCGCCGGCTGGCTGATGCTCGCCAAAGGGGCCGGAAGCACCGCTCGCTCGGTGGGTCGGGCCCGTGATCTCGACCCCGGACACCGCCGCGACGGCATCGCGCTGGCGCTGCTGGGCCTGGCCGTCATCGTCGCCGCCGGATCCTGGTTCGACGCCGCGCGGCCGGTCGGCGCCTGGATCGACACCTTCGTGCGGGTGCTCATCGGCGCGGCCGTGGTGCTGGTGCCGCTCGCACTCGCCGCCCTGGGCATCGCGCTGATGCGTTCGGAGCCCGACCCCGAGGCCCGGCCGCGGCTGATCCTGGGCACCGTGATGATCGTGCTGCCCGCCCTGGGCCTGTGGCACCTGTGGTCTGGCTCGCCGCAGGACCCGACGGCACGCCAGCACGCGGCCGGATTCCTCGGATTCGCGATCGGCGGCCCGCTGGCCGACGGGCTGACGGCCTGGATCGCCGCGCCGCTGCTGTTCATCGGCGTGCTGTTCGGCGCGCTGCTGGTGACCGGGACGACCATCCGGGAGGTCCCGGCGACGGTGCGGGCGATGTTCCCCACCCGGTGGAGTCGCGACTACGACGACGAGTACGACGACGACGAGTACGACGACGAGCACGAGGATTTCTCCGACGGGTACTACGACGATCCTGCCGGCTATTCCGGCGACGAGGACCGGTCCTGGCCGTCGCCGACCCAGCCGACCGAGGTGCTGCCGGCACCGTCCGGCTCGCCGATGGACAACTACCCGGTCGACCCCGAGGACGCCGGGGACGCGCCCACCGTGCCCGAGCCGGCGGCCCGCACCCGCAAGAAGCCGCGCAAGGAAGCCAAACTGTCACTCGACCGGGTGGTGGAGGGGCCCTACACGCTGCCGCCGCTGGACCTGCTCGTCGCAGGCGACCCACCGAAGCGGCGCAGCGCCGCCAACGAGCAGATGGTCGACTCCATCAACTCGGTGCTGCAGCAGTTCAAGGTCGACGCCGCCGTCACCGGCTGTACCCGCGGGCCGACCGTCACCCGCTACGAGGTCGAGCTCGGGCCCGGCGTCAAGGTCGAGAAGATCACCGCGCTGCACCGCAACATCGCCTACGCGGTGGCCACCGAGAGCGTGCGGATGCTCGCCCCGATCCCGGGCAAGTCGGCAGTGGGGATCGAGGTGCCCAACACCGATCGGGAGATGGTCCGGCTGGCCGATGTGCTGACCGACCCCGGCACCCGGTCCGACCACCATCCGCTGGTCATCGGTCTGGGCAAAGACATTGAGGGCGAGATGATCTCGGCCAACCTGGCGAAGATGCCGCACCTGCTGGTTGCCGGCTCGACCGGGTCGGGCAAGTCCAGTTTCGTCAACTCGATGCTGGTTTCGCTGCTGGCCCGTGCCACCCCGGAGGAGGTCAGGATGATCCTGATCGACCCCAAGATGGTCGAACTGACGCCCTATGAGGGCATTCCGCACCTGGTGACGCCGATCATCACCGAACCGAAGAAAGCCGCCGCCGCGCTGGCGTGGCTGGTCGAGGAGATGGAGCAGCGCTACCAGGACATGCAGGCCTCCCGGGTGCGCCACATCGACGTCTTCAACGAGAAGGTGCGCTCCGGCGAGATCACCGCGCCGCTGGGCTCACAGCGCGAGTACAAGCCCTACCCGTACATCGTGGCGATCGTCGACGAACTCGCCGACCTGATGATGACCGCCCCCCGCGACGTCGAGGACGCCATCGTGCGCATCACCCAGAAGGCGCGCGCGGCCGGCATCCACCTGGTGCTGGCCACCCAGCGGCCGTCGGTCGACGTCGTCACCGGCCTGATCAAGACCAATGTGCCGTCGCGGCTGGCGTTCGCGACCTCGTCGCTGACCGACAGCCGGGTCATCCTGGATCAGCAGGGTGCCGAGAAGCTGATCGGGATGGGCGACGGACTGTTCCTGCCGATGGGAGCCAACAAGCCGATCCGGTTGCAGGGTGCGTTCATCACCGACGAGGAGATCCACGCGGTCGTCGCGGCGACCAAGGAGCAGGCCGAGCCGGAGTACACCGAGGGCGTCACGACGGCCAAGGCCGGCGAACGCAAGGACGTCGATCCCGACATCGGTGACGACATGGACGTCTTCCTGCAGGCGGTGGAGCTGGTGGTGTCATCCCAGTTCGGCTCGACGTCGATGCTGCAGCGCAAGCTGCGGGTGGGCTTCGCCAAGGCCGGCCGGCTGATGGACCTGATGGAGACCCGTGGCATCGTCGGCCCCTCGGAGGGCTCCAAGGCGCGTGAGGTGCTGGTCAGACCCGACGAGCTGGCCGGCACGCTGGCGCTCATCCGCGGCGGCAGCGATGCCGCGGGCTCCGAGGACGCCGACGACGAGTTCTAGCGTCCAGGTCGCCCTGGGGGCGCCGAAACGGCATTCCGGCAGCCGAACGTCGAGTGGGAAGCTGCTGGAATGCCATTTCGGCGGTGGGGGGCCGTTGCGGGTCAGTGGGTCAGTCGCGGTGGGTCAGAGGGTCAGCAGCATGCGGGTGTTGCCCAGGATGTTGGGCTTGACGAACGACAGGTCGAGGAACTCCGCCACGCCGGTGTCATACGACCGGCACATCTCCTCGTAGACCTCCGCGGTGACGGGGGTGCCGTCGATCTCGGCGAAGCCGTGCCTGCTGAAGAAATCCACCTCGAAGGTGAGCACGAAGATCCGCTGCAGGTGCAGTTCCTTGGCCACCGTGAGCAACCGGTCGACCAGTTTGTGCCCGACCCCCTGGCCTCTGACCTTGGGGTGCACCGCCACGGTGCGCACCTCGCCCAGATCCGACCACAGCACGTGCAACGCGCCGCAGCCGATCAGCTCGTCGTGCAGTTCGGCGACCCAGAATTCCTGGACCGACTCGTAGAGCGTCACCAGGTTCTTCTCCAGCAGGATCTTGCCGGCGTAGATGTCCACGAGCGCCTTGATGGCGGGCACGTCGGAGGTGCGGGCGCGCCGTACGACGAGCTGAGCCGCCGAGTCGTCGGGATCTGGGCTCACACACCGAAGAATATCGGTACCGCCAACAAGTATTCTGTGGCGGTGCCGGGCCAACCACATACCGATCCGGTGGTGCCGCGCGTCCGGGTGGCCAACCTGGCCAACGCGCTCACAGCTGTCCGGCTGGCGCTGGTCCCGGTCTTCCTCGTCGTGCTCTTCGTCGGCGACGGCCATGAAACATACTGGCGGGTGGTCGCATTCATCGTGTTCGCGGCCGCAGTGATCACCGACCGGTTCGACGGGGCGCTGGCCCGCAGCTATGGCATGGTGACCGAATTCGGCACGCTGGCCGACCCGATCGCGGACAAGGCGCTGATCGGCGCGGCCCTGATCGGGTTGTCGGTGCTGGGAGATCTGCCGTGGTGGGTGACCGTGGTGATCCTGGCGCGCGAGCTCGGGGTGACGGTGCTGCGTCTGGTGGTGCTGCGCCGCGGCGTCATCCCGGCCAGCCGCGGCGGCAAACTGAAAACCCTGGTCCAGGCCGTGGCGATCGGTCTGTTCGTGCTGCCGCTGTCCGGCGGTTGGCTGGTCTTCGCCTGGGTGACCATGGTGGCGGCGGTCGTGCTCACGGTGCTGACCGGCGCGGATTACTTCGTCTCAGCGGTCAGGGACTGGCGTGGACGACCCGCTGGTCAGTGACGATGCCCGCGCGCTGGTCGCCGATCTGACGGTGCGGCGCCAGAGCGTGGCCACCGCCGAATCACTGACCGCCGGTCTGCTGGCCGCCACCCTCGGCGGAGTGCCCGGAGCCAGCGTGGTGCTGTGCGGCGGCCTGGTGACGTACACGGTGGAGACCAAGATCGGGCTGGCCGGCGTGGCGCCGGAGCTGCTGGCCGACGTCGGTCCCGTCGCCGAACCCACCGCCCGCGCTCTGGCCGTCGGCGCCCAGCAGCGCTGCGGGGCCACCTGGGGGGTGGGCCTGACCGGTGTCGCCGGACCGGAACCGCACGGCGGCCACCCCGTGGGCACGGTGTTCATCGGGATCGCCGGGCCGGTCGACACCGAGGTGGACGCGCTGCTGCTGGACGGCTCCCGCTGGGAGATCCGGCTCGCGGCGGTGCACGCGGCGCTGCGCCGGCTGCGCGAACTGGTGGAACGTCAGCCCAGCGGGTGAAGGACCAGCACTTCGGGGGCCTCGGGAACCATTCCGGCGGTTCCGCGCGTTGGGCTGGGTAAGACACATGAGGAACACCGAGCTCACCCCGAGATGGCCCCGGAAGGCAAGGAGACCGTGATGACGACATTGCTGCGCGAGGTGATCGGCGACGTGTTGCGCCGCGTCCGCGTCGACCAGGGCCGCACGCTGCGTGAGGTCTCCGATTCCGCGCGGGTCAGCCTGGGCTATCTGTCCGAGGTGGAGCGCGGCCGCAAGGAGGCCTCCAGCGAGCTGCTCGGCGCCATCTGCGGCGCGCTGGACGTGCCGCTGTCACGGGTGCTGAGCGAGGCAGGCGACGAGCTGGCCCACGAGGAGTCGCAGGACGCTGCGAGCACCGCCGGTATCGATGTCAGCACCAAGGTGGTCATCCCGCACGCGGTGTCGATGGCGGTGGCCTGACCCGTTCGGCGCGCAGGGGTGTGGTGATCTGCGCGGAACCGATAAGTTGGGGTGGCGGCACTTCACCCGAGATCGACCCATACGAAGGCGGAATGAACTAATGGCCAATCCGTTCGTCAAGGCGTGGCGCTACCTGATGGCGCTGTTCAGCTCGAAAGTCGACGAGTATGCCGATCCGAAGGTGCAGATCCAGCAGGCCATCGAGGAAGCCCAGCGTCAGCACCAGGCTCTGACCCAGCAGGCCGCCCAGGTCATCGGAAATCAGCGCCAACTGGAGATGCGGCTGAACCGCCAGCTCGCCGACATCGAGAAGTTGCAGGTCAACGTGCGTCAGGCGCTGACCCTGGCCGACCAGGCGGTGGCCAACGGGGACGCCGGCAAGGCCACCGAGTACAACAACGCCGCCGAAGCCTTCGCCGCCCAGCTGGTGACCGCCGAGCAGAGCGTCGAAGACCTCAAGAGCATGCACGACCAGGCGCTGCAGGCCGCCGATCAGGCCAAGAAGGCCGTCGAGCAGAACGCGATGATGCTGCAACAGAAGATCGCCGAACGGACCAAGCTGCTCAGCCAGCTCGAGCAGGCCAAGATGCAGGAGCAGGTCAGCGCCTCGCTGCGGTCGATGAGCGATCTCGCCGCACCCGGTGCCACCCCCAGCTTGGACGAGGTGCGCGACAAGATCGAGCGCCGCTACGCCAACGCGATGGGTGCGGCTGAGCTGGCCGAGAACTCCGTGCAGGGCCGGATGGCCGAAATCCAGCAGGCCAGTGTCCAGATGGCCGGACATTCACGCCTGGAACAGATTCGCGCCTCCATGCGCGGCGAGCAACTGCCCGCCGGCAACCAGACCGGTACGCCGACACCGAACCCGGCCACCCCGGCGGCCACCCCCAACCAGACTCCGGAAAATCCGTTGTCGCAGTGATTTAGGCGAATCGGCATGAGCACGCACACCGGCAGACCGGAGCCCTGGCGTTCACTGGCCCAGCGGGGCGTGGACACCGCTGCGGAATGGTCGGACATGGTGGCCGACAAGCTGCACGCCGCCGCCGACCCGCGGGCCAAGCTGCTGCGCAAGCGGCGCTGGGCGCTGCGCCTGGGCGTGTTCTTCAGCGTCTGCACCGTTTTCTGGGTGGGGGCGACCGCCCTGGTGGCGTCGTGGAGCACCCCGGTGTGGGCCCTGTTCATCCCGTCGCCGATCGCCGTCGGTGCGGCCTTCCTCGCGACGCTGGCGTTCCTGCGCTACCGCTGGCTGCGCGCAGAGCCGCTGCCGCCGCCACGCAGCCGGGCCGCGCGACGGCTACCGCCGTGGGGTTCGGCCGCGCGAGCCCCGATGGCCTCGCTGTCGGCCTCCGAGCGTGGGCTGTTCTCCCTGCTGGGGGTCATGGAGCGCGGACAGCTGCTGCCCGCCGGTGACCTGCTCGAACTGCGGGTGGCCGCCGAGCAGACCGCCGCGACGATGGCCGCCACCGCCACCGAGGTGGTCTCGATGGAGAATACGGCCAAATCGGCGCCTCAGTCGCGGGCCCATCTGGCCCCGACGATCAACGCCTTCACCGCTCAACTCCACCGCGGTGCGCGCCAGTACGACGAGATGGTCTCAGCGGCAGCACAACTGGTGTCCGCGGCGAACTCCGGGTCGATGTCGAGTTCGCCGATGTCGCAACGCCGCTACCGTGATCAGCTGGTTGCGGCCACCGACCGGCTGACCGGGTGGGCGCAGGCTTTCGACGAACTGGGCCGACTGCGCGGCGCCTGACGCCCACCTGATGAACTGAGCGTCTTCAGAACGTCTCGCGCCGGGACGGTACCAACGCCGCCACCACCGCCCGCAGCGGAGCCTTGACCATGAAGTCGAAGAAGTCGAAATAGTCGCGCCACAACGCGATCTGACCGTCCCGCACCTCGAAGGCTCCACACACCCAGAACTGCAGCCGTACCGGCCCGAAGATCAGCGCATCGGTGCGCTCGGTCAGCACGGTGGGCCCGTCGGCGGCGATCCGGTGGAACTTGACGGCGAAACCCATCCGCCCCTGCCCCTTGCGGAGCAGCTTCATGATCCGGGAGCGACCGCGCAGCGACGGCAGTCCGACGTTCTGCCAGAGCAGATCGGGTGCCGCCAACGATTCGACGGTGTCGAAATCCTCGTCGGCCATCGCAGACAGGAAGTTCTGCACGATTTCGGCGTTGTCAGCGGCCGCAGCGACGGCTCCGTTCGACGACACCTCGGGAACGTTGTCAGTCATATCGCCCGAGCCTAACGGCGAACGCTGTGGCAGGGTAGCCCGCATGCGCGTTGCGGTGGTCGCAGGACCTGACCCCGGTCACGCATTTCCCGCCATCGCACTGTGCCTGAAGTTCCTGGCGGCCGGGGATACGCCCACCCTGTTGACCGGCACCAGGTGGCTCGCGCTCGCCCGCGCGGAGGGGATCGAGGCCGTCGAGCTGGACGGCCTGGACCCGACGGCAGCCGACGATGACGCCGACGCCGGCGCGAAGATCCATCAACGAGCGGCCCGGATGGCGGTCCTCAACCGCCCGCGCATCGCCGAGCTGGCGCCCGCGGTCGTGGTGTCGGACTCGATCACGACCTGCGGCGGGCTGGCCGCTGACCTGCTCGGCCTGCCCTGGGTCGAGCTGAACACCCATCCGCTGTACCGCCCGTCGAAGGGGCTGCCGCCGATCGGTAGCGGCCTGGCCGCCGGAACCGGGCTGCGGGGCCGGTCGCGCGACGCGCTGCGG
>NZ_JBSWXU010000091.1:0-21838 GCF_056160785.1 Mycobacterium sp. ABE4_509
GCCGCGGGCCGGGGCGCTGGGCGGAGCCATCCCCACCGACGGCGCCGGCGAGGTCTGAACGGTCGCGGTGGTGCCCGGTTCGGTGCCGCTCGGCTGACCGCACCCGGACAGCCCGAGCGCCGCCACGATCGTGACGGCGCTCAGGACTGGAATCCGGCGACGCGGCAGCGTCATGGTTTGCCGGAGGGATCAGCCTACGGCCGAGAGCAGGGCCAGAGCCGACTGCTTGGTGAGCTGCCAGCCCGTCGGGCTGGGGCCGGCGACGAAGGTGATGTTCTGGCTGGCGCTGGCGCCCGCCGGCGACGTCGCGGTCACGTTCGCGGTGGCGACCGGACCGTTCTGATCGATGCCGGCGATGGAGAAGCTCAGCGGGAAATATCCCTTCGCGGCGGCATTGTTGTAGGCGCGGTCGGCGGTGATGCCCTCGATGCGGCCGAGGCCGCCCTGGACATAGCTGGACTTTCCGCCGGAGAACGAACCCGGTCCGGCCAGCGCGGACAGCGTCGACACCAGCGGCCCCTGCAGTTCGGGGGCCGGCGCGGCCGGCATGGGAGCATCGACGGCGGCAGGGGTGGCTCCCGCCACGCCCGCGCCCAGTGAAATTGAGGTCACACCCGCCGCCACGGCGCCCGCCAGCATGGTTGCTGCTGCTCCAGCGGTCAGGCTGGTCACGAGGCTTTTCAGGATCACGGCTGTCCTTCCGTTCGGCCGACTGAATCATCAGAGGTTAACAGTGTTGCTGGTGTGTCGAATTCCTAGACCACACACAAAGTCTGAATCGCCGGTAGCGTTGAAGTTGTTACCGCACCAACTTCGGGTGTGGGAGAGGAGCGCAATATGAGTGAGTCCGAGCGTTCTGAAGCCTCTGAAGTCTTTGGGACATCCCCCGATAGCCATCTGTCCAGCGAGGATGCTGCAGAACTGGAAGAACTTCGCCGCGAAGCGGCGGTTCTGCGCGAGCAACTGGAAAGCGCGGTAGGCCCCCAGAGCGGATTGCGCAGTGCGCGTGACGTGCACCAGCTCGAGGCCCGGATCGACTCGTTGGCCGCTCGAAACGCCAAACTGATGGACACGCTCAAAGAGGCGCGCCAGCAATTGCTGGCCCTCCGCGAGGAGGTCGACCGGCTCGGTCAGCCGCCCAGCGGTTACGGCGTGTTGCTGTCCGTGCAGGAGGACGACACCGTCGATGTGTTCACCTCCGGCCGCAAGATGCGGCTGACCTGCTCTCCCAACATCGAGACCAAGGAACTCAAGCAGGGGCAGACGGTGCGCCTCAACGAGGCGCTGACCGTGGTCGAGGCCGGGAACTTCGAGGCGGTGGGGGAGATCTCCACGCTGCGGGAGATCCTCACCGACGGTCACCGTGCCCTGGTCGTGGGTCACGCCGACGAGGAGCGGATCGTCTGGCTGGCCGAGCCGCTGGTGGCCGCCGCCGACCTCCCTGACGATTACGTCGACGAACTCGGTGACGACCGTCCGCGCAAGCTGCGCCCCGGTGATTCGCTGCTGGTGGACACCAAGGCCGGTTACGCGTTCGAGCGCATCCCCAAGGCTGAGGTCGAGGACCTGGTGCTGGAGGAGGTGCCCGATGTCAGCTACCACGACATCGGCGGCCTGACCCGCCAGATCGAGCAGATCCGCGACGCCGTCGAACTTCCGTTCCTGCACAAGGAGCTCTACCGGGAGTACTCGCTGCGCCCGCCCAAGGGCGTGCTGCTCTACGGCCCGCCCGGCTGCGGCAAGACGCTGATCGCCAAGGCGGTGGCCAACTCGCTGGCCAAGAAGATGGCCGAGGTCCGTGGCGACGACGCCCGGGAGGCGAAGTCCTACTTCCTCAACATCAAGGGCCCCGAACTGCTGAACAAGTTCGTCGGCGAGACCGAGCGCCACATCCGGCTGATCTTCCAACGGGCCCGGGAGAAGGCCTCCGAGGGCACCCCGGTGATCGTGTTCTTCGACGAGATGGACTCCATCTTCCGCACCCGCGGTACCGGTGTGAGTTCCGATGTCGAAACAACTGTCGTGCCACAGCTTCTCAGTGAGATCGACGGCGTGGAGGGGCTGGAGAACGTCATCGTGATCGGTGCCTCCAACCGCGAGGACATGATCGATCCGGCCATCCTGCGGCCCGGCCGCCTCGACGTGAAGATCAAGATCGAGCGTCCGGACGCCGAGTCGGCGCAGGACATCTTCAGCAAGTACCTGACCGAGGAGTTGCCGGTGCACGGCGACGACCTGGCCGAGTTCAGCGGCGACCGCGGTTCCACCATCAAGGCGATGATCGAGAAGGTCGTCGACCGGATGTACGCCGAGATCGACGACAACCGGTTCCTGGAGGTCACCTACGCCAACGGTGACAAGGAAGTCATGTACTTCAAGGACTTCAACTCCGGGGCGATGATCCAGAACGTCGTCGACCGGGCCAAGAAGTACGCCATCAAGTCGGTGCTGGAGACCGGTCAGCCCGGTCTGCGCATCCAGCATCTGCTCGACTCGATCGTCGACGAGTTCGCCGAGAACGAGGACCTGCCCAACACCACCAACCCGGACGACTGGGCACGGATCTCGGGCAAGAAGGGTGAGCGGATCGTCTACATCCGCACGCTGGTCACCGGCAAGTCGTCGAGCGCCAGCCGGGCCATCGATACCGAGTCGAACCTGGGGCAGTACCTCTGAGCAGGCCTCAGCGCACCAGCGAGTAGCTGTTGGTCAGGTCGTCCTGGGGTACCTGGGCGGCCTGACTGAAGGTCTGCATGACCCAGACCCGGCCGTCGGCGTCCACGAGCTCGAACACCGTGCGGCCGTCGGCGAAGACGAACACCGCGTTTCGGGTGACCGTGTGCTGGCGCAGCATCTCGATGCCGCCGAACGTCACGACCTCGCGCGGGCCGGTCGTGTCCTTTTCGACGGTGTCCATCAGCCAGTAGCGCGGCCCGTTGAGCAGCACCGCGGCCGCACCGTGTTCGGCGGCCAGCGCCTCGGCGTCGAGCTGCGTCGGTGGGCGGGGCCAAGTAGGGAAATTGTTCCCATATCGGCCGCGGGAGGGTGCGAACTAGCGTTGATGCAGTGATATCTCCTCGACCTCTTCTGGCGGTGTTGGCTGTGACGGCTCCGGTGCTGGCGGGTTGCCAGTTCTCGTTCTCCACCGGTGGCCCGGACTACGAGAAGCTCGAAACCGCCATCACCGACGAACTCAACACGCAGTACGAGTCCATCTCGCGCGAGGTCTCCTCGGTCGAGTGCCCCCGCCCGGACGAGGCGCCGAAGTCCGGCGACACCATCACCTGCGTCGCCGACCTGGACGGCAAAGACGTGCGCGTCGAGACGACGTTCACCAGCGACGACAACGACGTCAGCTTCGAAACGATCGACACCGTCTACGAACTCGGCGACACCGCCGACGGCCTCGCGCAGGACATCTCCGACGAGTACGGCTTCGACGTCACCGTCGACTGCGGTCAGGGAATCAAGGTGGTCCCGGTCGGCGACACCTTCGAGTGCTCGGCCGCCGACCGCAGCGGCGACACCCGCCCCGTGGTCATCACTGCCGGTGGACCCGACGAGAACGACCATTGGGAGGTCATCGAGTAGACCGCCGGGCGGGGCCGCCCGCCACGATCTGGGATAGCCTTGCCTGCCAATGGCGGGTTTGGCGTGGCGGGGCGACCTCGCAGACCGGTTGGCGCGCTCGTGGCGCCGGGCCGAGCACGGCGGAGGACAGGTGCTGGTGCTCATCGGTGACCCGGGCATCGGTAAGACCAGCGTGCTCAGCTGGCTGGCCGACCACATCGGCGACGCGGCGCGCGTCATCACCTGCCGGGGTGGTGATGTCGGACCGGCGATGTCGACCGCGGCTGACGTCGCGGCGGGCTGGCCGCGGCCGCTGTCGGAGCAGATGCGGGCCGGCGACATCGATGCGATGCACGCGGCGGAGGTGTTGTGCGCCGGGTTCGAGGCCGCCTCCGGGACGGCGCTGCTGGTCGACGACATCCACGCGGCCGACCCGTCGAGCCGCACCGCGCTGAACCTCGCGCTGCGGCGGGCGGTGATGAGCGGGGTGCTCGTCGTGGTCACCGGACGGCCGGTCGCCTCGGTACACGCCTTCGCCGAGGGGTTCGCGGTGGAGGAACTCGGCGGGCTGCCGCGGCCCGAGGCGATGGCGGCACTCGAGTCGGCCAGCGCAGTCCCGATCGCCCCCCGGGTGGCCGAGCGCCTCATCGACGAAGCCGCCGGCAACCCGCTGGCGCTGCTGCAGCTGCCGCACGCGCTGTCGCGCCACCAGCTCGCCGGGGTCGAGCCGCTGCCCGACGAGATCCCGCTGGTCGGTGATCTCGCCGAGGCCTTCACCCGCTACCTTCCCCCACCGGGCAGCGCGGCCCGGGAGCTGCTCGACCGGATCGCGGTGTCGTCCGACGACTCCTGGGCCGCCATCGCGTCATCGCGGTTGGCGGATCCGGCCACCGCGCTCGAAGAACTGGAGAACCTCGGGCTGGCCGTCCTGGCCAACGGGCGCCTCACCCTGCGTCACCCGTTGTTGCGCAGCGCGGTCATCGGGGGCATGACCGAGCATCGGCGCCGGTCGCTGAACCTCGAGTTCGCCGACAATGCGGTGCTGCCCGAAGATGTGCGGCTGGCGCACCGCGCGCAGGGCACCGTCGGGCCCGACGAGGACCTGGCCGACGCGCTGGTCGAGGCGGCCACCAGGTTGCGGGCCGGCCGCGGTATCGAGGCCGCCGCCCGCATGCTCGACCTCGCCGTGCACCTCACCGGCAGCGACGCTCGGCGGGGCCGGTTGCTCGTCGAGGCCGCCGAACTGCTCGGCGCGGCCGGTGACGCCGGGGCAGCCCGGCACCGCCTCGAGGGCGTCCTCGCCGAGGAGCGCTGGTCCGGCCTGCACGTCGCGGCGACCCTTACCCTGGCCACCCTGGAGGCCGTCGACGGGGCCCCCGCCGCGGCGCTGCAGCGGCTGATGGAATGCCTGGCGGTCGCCACCCCGGCCCAGGTCGGCGTCGTGCGGGCCCGGATGGCCATCCCGCTGGGGATGCTCGGGCTGGTCGCCCAGATCATCGAGACCGCCGAGGCCGCGGTCGCCCACTCCGAACCCGGATCGGTGGAGTCCGATGTCGCCCGGGTGGTTCTCGCGCACGCCGCGAGCGCGTGGGACGAAGGACGCGCCGACGAATTCGTCGACACCCTCCAACCGCTCGACCTGGTGGCCGCGATCCGGCATGATCCGCTGGTCGGCCTGCACGTCGGCCGAGCGATGTCGATCGCCGAACGCTACGGCGAGGCGGTCGAGCAGCTGAGCCGGCTGGTCGGCATTCTGCGGGCCGAGGGAGCGCGGGCGTCGTTGGCGATGGCCTACGGAGCGCTCGGCGAAACCCACATCCGGGCTTCGCGATTCGACGATGCGCTGGTGTGTCTCGACGAGGCCGTCGCGTTGTGCATGGGAACCGGCCAGCGCGCATTCGCACCGTTCTGGCTGGGGTTGCGGGCCCGTGTCGCCGCAGTCCGGGGCGACGATCAGGCCGCCCGGGCCGACCTGGAACTCGGATTCGCCATCTCCGAACGGCAGTCGACGTTCGGCGCCCGCTACTTCCTGCTGGCCAACGCCGGTCTGGCCGCGCTGACCGAACTGCGCTACGACGAAGTCGTCGCCCGGCTGGGCGAGTGCTGGGCGTTCGAGCAGGCCGGCGGCCCGCTGGCGCCGCAGGTGGCCCGCTGGCACGTCGACCTCGTCGACGCCTACACCGCGCTGGGACGGCACGCCGATGCCGAACCGCTGGTCGACCACCTCTGCGCGGTGGCGGCCAGTGGCGGATCGAGCCGGTGGACCCGCGCGACCGCGCTGCGGGCGCGGGCGCTGTGGTTCGCCGCGACCGACCCGGCCCGGGCCCTGCGTCTGCTCGACGAGGCGGTGGCGATCTTCGATCCGGAGATCGATGCCTTCGACCGGGCCCGCGCGCTGATGGACAAGGCGCGGATCAGTCTCGATCCGGCGCAGCGCGACCAGGCGCGCACCGAGGCGCTGTACGGGTTCCGCCGCATCGGTGCATCCCCGTGGGCCGCCCGGTTGGAGTCCGCCGGCACCCCCCGGATCGGCGAACTGACCGACTCCGAGCGCCGCATCCTCGACGAGGTCGCCCGAGGGCTGACCAACCAGCAGATCGCCAAGCGGCTGCACCTGAGCTCCAAGACGGTGGCCAACCACCTCTACCGCGCATACCGCAAGCTCGGGGTGTCCTCGCGCACCGAGGCGACCCGGCACATGCTGCTGCACGGCCGGACCGATCAGCTTCGCTCCAGCTCGAGGTAGGCGTCGCGGCCGGCCAGGCTGACCGCGACATCGGCGACCAGCGGGTCGAAGAAACGCTGCCGGTACAGTGGATCGACGCTCGTGCTGACCGTGAAGTACAGGCCCGAGAGGACCGCCACGAACAACGAGGTGTGCACCATCGTCTGGGGAATCGGGATGTGGATGCCGAACCACGTTCCCGCGCAGGGCGGTTCGCCCACCGCGCAGGTCTGCTCGCTGGACCACAGCACCGTCACATCGTCGGGTATGGCGATCAAGCCCAGCGCCAGGAAGAACGCGAACAGCCCGGTGGTGAACAGCACCACCTGGATGGCCTGTGCGACAACCATGACGGCCACCACGTTGAGCTGCTCGGCCCGCGACAGCGGGGTGCGCACCGCGGCGGAGATGCGCATCGATTCCATCGGGGTGCCGACGAGCAGCGAGGTGGGGTCGGACTGCTCGGACCGGTCCTGGCGCAGTTCGCTGACCTCGTCGCGGATGGTGGCGACCATGAACAACAGCGCCACCAGGCTCAGGAACCCGATCGTCTGCCAGAGCCTTTCCCTGCCCATCCGGGCGGCCAGCTGCCACAGCTCACCGGTGAAGTACACGACGACGGTGAGCATCAGCAGCGGCAACGCCCGACTCATCAGCGTGCCCAGCGCTCCCAGCTGCACCCACGCGAACCGGAACGCCCACAGTGCGATCGAGCCGAATCCCAGGTAGGTGAACCAGATAGCGATCAGTGACACCGCCAGGAAGATCGTCGCCTCGGCCGCAGCGTCGGTGGACAAACCCTCAGAGACCATCGGGACCGCCAGCACGAAGATCCCCATCACCAGCAGGGCGCCGCCGCGCCGGCCCGCCTCCGAGGCGGCGGTACCGCGGCGGTGCAGCGTGTCCAGCGCGAACGGTGCGGCCGCCAGCACCGCGGCGATGGCGGCCAGTCGGACGATGTAGCCGGTGTCGGGGTTCTCCCCGGTCCAGTCGGCGAGCAGCATCGTCACCACGATCAGCACACCGATCCCGGCCACCACCGGCGCCGAGCGTGCGATCAGCTTGCGGGACCGCACCCGGCGGGTCAGCACCAGCGGGAGTCCCCGGCGCAGGAACCATTCGTGGATCGCGCGCAGCGCCGCTGGATCGGTCATGACGCCGTCGCGGCGCGGTAGCGGTCGCGGGCCAGCAGCGTCACCTGGAGATCATCGGTGAGCGGGTCGATGTAGTGCGCGCGGTACTCCTTGTCGCCCACTGCGCGGGCGGCCAGATACATGAACGTCAGCGCCGTCAGGAACATCGTGACGTGCATCAGTGCCTGCGGGATGGGCAGCGTCATGCCCAGGAATTCGCCGTCGCTGCGGCCTCCGCCGGTCCATGCGTGCAGCAGCGGTCCGTCGATCAGGATCAGGCCGAAGATCAGGAACAGGAATCCCGTCACGATCGCCACCGTCAGGATCTGCACCACCTGGGACAACACCAGGACGAACACCACGTTGAACTGCTCGTATCTGGACAGCGGCCGCCGCCGCGGATGGTCGGGCATCTCGCCGAACGGGGTGGTGTCCAACTGCCGGGTGTGTTCGGGTCGACGCCGGCCGGGGCGCAGAATCGGGCGGACCCGGCCCACCGTGCCCGACACCAGGAACGTCACCGCGATCCCCAGCAGGAACAGCAGCGCCAGCCAGAGTCGGATGCGGGACACGGTCCCGGCCATCGTCCACACCGGGCCGTTGAAGAAGGCCAGCACCGTCAACAACATCACCGGCAGCGCGCCCAGCAGCAGGTTGCCCACCGAGGCCAGGTTGGCCATCATCGTGCGCACCGCCCAGCCCATTACCGCGCCCACGCCGGTGGCGGTGCAGACCAGGATCAGCACCATCACCACGGTTTCGACGACGGCATCGACCAGGAAGTTGGGGCTCGGCCCGCCGAACAGCGCCGCCAGCACGGCGACGCCCAGCGAGACCACCACCGCCGCCGCGCGTACGCCGGGGGCTTCGGTACGGGACACCAGCCAGCCCACCGCCGCCGACACCGGGATGACGAGCACCACGACGGCGAGCACGAAGATGTCCTCGCGGTTCGAGGTGCCGTCGACGTCGATGGTGTGCCGGCCGGTCAGCGCCACCACCGCGATGGAGAACGCGAGGATCACCGCGAAGCCGGCCAGCGCCGGAGCCGAGCGCAGCCACACCCGACGCACCAGGGTGCCCGGACGCAGCACCGCGGGCAGTCCGCGCTCCAGGAACCACCGTTCGGCGGACAGCCGGGCCTCCGGGGACAGGGTCACCGGGTGCTGCCTGTGACGCCGTGGCCGGTGTGGCTGATCAGGGTCATCGCCGACAATCTCACCATGGCCTCCGGGCGCCCGCCGGTATTCGCGGCTGGGTGGGCTCGCCCGCATCGTGGTGCCTCACGTCGGCCCTCTAGTCTGGGTGGTATGCAACGGATCATCGGAACGGAGGTCGAGTACGGCATATCGTCGCCGTCCGATCCGACCGCGAATCCGATCCTGACGTCGACCCAGGCCGTGCTGGCCTATGCGGCGGCGGCCGGAATTCAGCGGGCCAAGCGCACACGGTGGGACTACGAGGTCGAATCGCCGCTGCGGGACGCTCGCGGGTTCGACCTGAGCCGCTCTTCGGGCCCGCCGCCGGTGGTCGACGCCGACGAGGTCGGGGCCGCCAACATGATTCTGACCAACGGTGCCCGCCTCTACGTCGACCACGCCCACCCGGAGTACTCCGCGCCCGAGTGCACCGACCCGATGGACGCGGTCGTCTGGGACAAGGCCGGCGAACGTGTGATGGAGGCCGCGGCACGCCATGTCGCCAGCGTCCCGGGCGCGGCCAAACTGCAGCTCTACAAGAACAACATCGACAACAAGGGCGCCTCTTACGGTTCGCACGAGAACTACCTGATGAGTCGGCAGACCCCGTTCTCGGCGGTCATCGCCGGTCTGACGCCGTTCCTGGTGTCCCGGCAGGTGGTCACCGGGTCGGGCCGGGTCGGGATCGGGCCGTCCGGCGACGAGCCCGGCTTCCAGTTGTCCCAGCGCTCGGACTACATCGAGGTCGAGGTCGGCCTGGAGACCACGCTCAAGCGCGGCATCATCAACACCCGCGACGAGCCGCACGCCGACGCCGACAAGTACCGCCGTCTGCACGTCATCATCGGTGACGCCAACCTGGCGGAGACCTCGACCTATCTGAAGCTCGGCACCACCTCGCTGGTGCTGGACCTGATCGAGGAGGGCCCGTCGATCGGGGCGGACCTGTCCGATCTGGCGCTGGCGCGGCCGGTGCACGCGGTGCACGTGCTGTCCCGTGATCCGTCGCTGCGGGCCACGGTGGCCCTGGCGGACGGGCGCGAGCTCACCGGTCTGGCGCTGCAGCGGATCTACCTGGACCGGGTGGCCAAGCTCGTCGACAGCCGTGACCCGGACCCGCGGGCCAATGACGTGCTCGAGACCTGGGCGCATGTGCTGGATCTGCTGGAGCGGGATCCGATGGAGTGTGCCGACCTGCTGGACTGGCCGGCCAAGTTGCGGCTGCTGGAGGGATTCCGGCAGCGCGAGAACCTCGGCTGGTCGGCGCCGCGGCTGCACCTGGTGGACCTGCAGTACTCCGATGTGCGGCTGGACAAGGGCCTCTACAACCGGCTGGTGGCGCGCGGCTCGATGCGGCGCCTGGTCACCGAGCAGCAGGTGCTCGATGCGGTGGAGAACCCGCCGACCGACACGAGGGCCTATTTCCGCGGTGAGTGCCTGCGCCGGTTCGGTGCCGACATCGCGGCCGCCAGCTGGGATTCGGTGATCTTCGATCTGGGTGGCGATTCGCTGGTGCGGATTCCGACGCTCGAACCGCTGCGGGGAAGCAAGGCCCATGTCGGGGCGCTTCTGGAGTCCGTCGACAGCGCTGTCGAACTCGTGGAGCAATTGACGAACTGAGCAGGCTATCCCCGGCAATCCGGCCGACGACCGGTAGTGTGGAGAGACCGGCGGGCTTCACTCAGCCCGCCGCAGACATACGCAGGAGGCAGCGATGGCTCAGGAGCAGACCAAGCGTGGCGGCGGGGGCGGCGAAGACGACGACCTCTCCGGCAGCACGGGCGCCGGGCAGGAGCGCCGTGAGAAGCTTGCCGAGGACACCGACGACCTGCTGGACGAGATCGATGACGTCCTGGAGGAGAATGCTGAGGACTTCGTGCGTGCGTATGTCCAGAAGGGTGGACAGTGACCTGGCCGAACCGCGACCAATCGGCCCATCTGTCCCCGCTACCAGGAGTTGCTAGCGCGCTGCCGCAGGGTACGGCGCACGGCGGTGTGAACCTGTCGTCGTTCTCCGATTTCCTGCGCGACCAGGCGCCCCATCTGTTGCCTTCGGGCGGCCCGGCACCCGCGGGCGTGCCGACCGAAGCCGTGCCGCACGGCACCACCATCGTGGCGTTGAAGTACCCCGGGGGCGTGGTGATGGCCGGTGACCGGCGGGCCACCCAGGGCCACATGATCGCCAGCCGCGACGTGCAGAAGGTCTACATCACCGACGATTACACGGCGACCGGCATCGCGGGAACCGCGGCCATCGCCGTGGAGTTCGCGCGGCTCTACGCGGTGGAACTCGAGCACTACGAGAAGCTCGAGGGGGTGGCGCTGACGTTCCCGGGCAAGGTGAACCGGTTGGCCACCATGGTCCGCGGAAACCTGGGCGCCGCGCTGCAGGGTTTCGTCGCGCTGCCGCTGCTGGCCGGCTACGACGTCGACGATCCCAACCCGGCGGGCGCCGGGCGCATCGTGTCCTTCGACGCCGCCGGCGGTTGGAACTTCGAGGAGGAGGGCTACCAGTCGGTCGGCTCCGGCTCGATTTTCGCCAAGTCCTCGATGAAGAAGCTGTACTCACAGGTCAGTGACGCCGACACCGCGTTGCGGGTCGCCATCGAGGCGCTCTATGACGCCGCCGACGACGATTCGGCGACCGGCGGTCCGGATCTGGTGCGCGGTATCTTCCCGACCGCGGTTCTGATCAGTGCCGAGGGCGCCGCCGAGGTGGCCGAGGAGCAGATCGCGGCGGCGTGCCAGGAGATCATCGACAGCCGTTCGCGGGCAGACACTTTCGGCCCGGACGCTCACCGTGCCGCTGATGCGCGAGGAGATTCGTGAGCTTTCCCTATTTCATCTCGCCAGAGCAGGCGATGCGTGAGCGCTCCGAGCTCGCGCGCAAAGGAATCTCCCGTGGTCGCAGTGTGGTCGTCCTGGCCTACACCGACGGGGTGCTTTTCGTCGCGGAGAATCCGTCGCGCTCGCTGCAGAAGGTCAGCGAGCTCTATGACCGGGTGGGTTTCGCGGCCGTGGGCCGGTTCAACGAGTTCAACAACCTGCGCAGCGGCGGTATCCGCTTCGCCGACACCCAGGGATACGCGTATTCGCGGCGTGACGTCACTGGCCGGCAGCTGGCCAATGTGTACGCCCAGACGCTGGGCACCATCTTCACCGAACAGGCCAAGCCCTATGAGGTCGAGTTGTGTGTGGCCGAGGTCGCGCACTACGGCGAAACCAAGGCGCCGGAGCTGTATCGAATCACTTACGACGGCTCCATCGCCGACGAACCGCACTTCGTGGTGATGGGCGGCACCACCGAGCCGATCGCGACGGCGCTGAACGAGACCTATACCGAGGACGCCTCGCTCGAAGACGCGATGACGATCGCGGTGGGTGCGTTGACTGCCGGCGGAAACGGTAATGAGCCGCGCACGCTGGGGCCGTCGACGTTGGAGGTGGCGATCCTCGACGCGAACCGGCCGCGACGCGCGTTCCGCCGGATCACCGGCTCTGCACTGGAAGCACTTCTGCCGGAAAGCGTTTCGGAATCCGCTGACAGCTCCGAGAGTTCCTAGCGCGGTATTCCGGCGGCGTACTTGCGGCGCAGCTGCTGGCGGGTGACCCCGGGGATTTCGCCGATCTGCCCCCACGGCAATCCGGCTGTGCGTGCGGCGACAACCGCGTTGGCCTATTGCGCCTTTCGCGTCGATGAGCCCCTCGCGGGCATCCCATAGCTCGCGGATGCTGTTGCCGCAGAAGACATCGGCGCCCACCGGATCGACACCCACCCACCACGGCCGTTCGGGACGCCCGTAGATCTCGGGAGCGTCGTGAGGGCGCGTCCTCGAGTATCGACGCGTTCGCCGGTGGGTATGCGCGGAGGCCCCGACAACGGCCCTGACGACGGCCCCGACGATTCCGTGACTCAACCCACAGCGATTTTGTAGGCGTGTCCGTCTTGCGTCGGATAGGCCGAAGGTGGATGATGTTGCGCATAACGCATCACGTTGCGTTATACGCAACATTCTTTCAAATTCGCTGTCGAATCGGAGCGGCTGTCCCATGCCCAAAATCGTTGTGATCGGCGCTGGCATCGTCGGTACTTCGCTGGCCGACGAACTGACGGCCCGCGGCTGCACCGACGTCACCGTCGTGGACCGCGGTCCGCTGTTCGCCACCGGCGGGTCGACCTCGCACGCCCCCGGCCTGGTATTCCAGACCAACCCGTCCAAGACCATGACCGAATTCGCCCGGTACACGGTCGAGAAGTTCAGCAGCCTCGAGCATCCCGATGGCTGGGTGTTCAACCCGGTCGGCGGCCTCGAAGTGGCCACCACCGCCGAACGCTGGGCTGACCTGCACCGCAAGGCGGGCCTTGCGCAAGCCTGGGGCATCCCGGGCCGGTTGATAACCCCGGACGAATGCGCCGAACTGCACCCGCTGGTCGACCGCAGCCGGGTGCTCGGCGGCTTCCACACACCGACCGACGGCCTGGCCAAAGCGCTGCGCGCGGCAGAGGCCCAGGCGCGCCGGGCCGAAGCCAGGGGTGCCACCCTGCGCCCGCACACCGAGGTTCTCGGCGTCGTCGAGGCCGGCGGCCGTGTCACCGGCGTCCGGACCGCAGACGGCGTGATCGACGCCGACGTCGTGGTGTGCGCGGCCGGATTCTGGGGTGCGGAACTGGCCAAGCAGGTGGGTCTGGTCCTGCCGCTGGTGCCGATGGCCCATCAGTACGCCCGTACCGGTCAGGTTGCCGATCTGGTGGGGCGCAACACCGACCTCACCGAAGCCGGCCTGCCGATCCTGCGGCACCAGGACCAGGATCTCTACTTCCGCGAACATGTCGACCGCCTCGGTATCGGCTCGTACAACCACAAGCCGATGCCGGTCGACATGTCGACCCTGATGGTCGACACCGCCGGCGAGGCCATGCCCTCGATGCTGCCGTTCACCGAAGAGGACTTCGCTCCGGCTTGGAAGGCTGCCAAGGAACTGCTTCCGGCCCTTGTCGATTCGAAGGTCGAGGAGGCGTTCAACGGCATCTTCTCCTTCACGCCGGACGGCGGATCGCTGATGGGGGAACATCGCGACCTCGCCGGGTTCTGGGTCGCCGAAGCCGTGTGGGTGACCCACTCGGCGGGGGTGGCCAGGGCGACCGCGGAATGGATCCTCGACGGCGCCCCGTCGGTCGACACCCACGAGTGCGACCTGTACCGCTTCGAGGACGTCGCGCGCAGCCCCGAATTCATTCTGCAGACCAGTTCGCAGTCCTTCGCCGAGGTCTACGACGTCATCCACCCGCACCAGTACGGCAGCAGGATGCGTGGCCTGCGCACCAGTCCCTTCCATGCCCGTCAGGTACAGGCCGGTGCCTTCTTCTACGAAGGCGGCGGCTGGGAGCGGCCGGCCTGGTTCGAGTCCAATGCTGAACTGACGCAACGCCTTGCCGCCGAAGGGCTCCACCTTCCCGAGCGTGACGAATGGGCTGCCCGCTTCTGGTCCCCGATCTCGGTCGCCGAGGCCGCATGGACCCGTGAGCAGGTGGCGATGTACGACATGACACCGCTGACCCGCTACGAGGTCGCGGGTCCGGGCGCACTCGGTTTCCTGCAGCAGATGACCACCAACAACATCGACAAGAGCGTCGGGTCGGTCACCTACAGCCTGCTGCTCGACGAGACCGGCGGGATTCGGAGCGATCTGACGGTCGCCCGGTTGGGCGAGGACACCTTCCAGGTCGGCGCAAACTCGCCGATGGACTTCGACTGGCTGTCCCGGCACAAGCCCGCCGATGTCGTGCTGCGCGACATCACCGGTGGCACATGCTGTCTCGGGGTATGGGGACCGTCGGCACGCGACGTGGTGGCCCCGCTTTGTCCCGACGACATCTCACACACGGGTTTCCGGTACTTCCGTACCATTCACACCTATCTCGACGCCATTCCGGTGACGATGATGCGGGTCTCCTACGTCGGCGAGCTCGGCTGGGAGATCTATACGAGCGCGGAATACGGTGCGGCACTGTGGGATCTGATCGCCGAGTCCGGCAGTTCCCACGGGATCATCCCAGCCGGCCGGATCGCGTTCAACAGCCTGCGAATCGAAAAGGGTTACCGCAGCTGGGGCGTCGACATGACGGCAGAGCACACACCGGCAGCCGCCGGTCTGGACTTCGCCGTGCGGATGGACAAGGCGGTCGAGTTCGTCGGCAGAGACGCGTTGAGCCGGGCACAGACTCCCGCGTCGACGCTGCACAGCATCGTCTTCGACGACCCCGACGCCGCTGTGCTGGGCAAGGAGCCGGTCTTCGTCGACGGCGCCTGTGCGGGCTACGTGACCAGCGCCGGGTACTCGCCGTCCCTGGGACGCACGATCGCCTACGCGTGGTTGCCGGCCGAGGTCACAATCGGCGACGGCGTCACCGTCGACTACCGCGGCGCCACCCTGCACGCCAGCGTGCAGGCCGAGCCGGCGGTCGATCCCGAGATGGCCCGGATCAGGAGGTAGCGAGCGATGTTTCAGGAGCGCAAGCCATACGACGTCATCGTCATCGGCCTCGGCGGCATGGGTAGCGCCGCGGCCTACCATCTGGCCGCCCGCGGCCAGCGGGTACTGGGTTTGGAGCGGTTCACCCCCGCCCACGACAGAGGGTCCAGCCACGGTGGATCCCGCATCATCCGGCAGTCCTACTTCGAGGATCCCGCCTATGTGCCGCTGCTGCTGCGCGCGTACGAACTGTGGAACGAGCTGGCCCTCGACAGTGGGCGAGACGTCTACCGGATGACCGGCGGGCTGTTCCTCGGGCCGCCGGACTGCCTGACCGTCGCGGGCAGCCTGCGGGCCAGTCAGGAGTGGGGTCTGGCTCATCAGGTCCTCGAGGGCTGCGAAATCCGCTCGAGATTCCCGAATTTCACCCCCAACCCGGGGGATGTCGCCCTCTTCGAGGCCAAGGCGGGATTCGCCCGGCCCGAGCTCACCGTGCAGGCGCACCTCGCGCTCGCCGAGAACGCCGGAGCCACCTTGCAGTTCGGTGAACAGGTGCTCGAGTGGGCCGAGACCCCCGGCGGAGTCACCGTGCGCACCGCCGAGGCGACCTACACCGCGGGGCAGGTGGTGATCTGCCCCGGGGCGTGGGCGCCGCAGCTGCTGAACGAGTTCGGCGTGCCCATCACCGTCGAACGTCAGGTGCTCTACTGGCTCGACCCCGCCGGCGGCACCGCCTCGTTCTCCGATCACCCGATCTTCATCGCCGAGGACGACACGGCCATGCAGATCTACGGCTTCCCGGCGATCGACGGCCCCCGCGGCGGGGTCAAGGTCGCGTTCTTCCGCAAGGGCGTCGAATGCACGCCGGAAACCATCGACCGCACCGTCTACCCACACGAGATCCTCGAGATGCGTGACCGGGTCGGCCGGCTGCTGGCCGACCTGGACGGGCCGTGCCTGCACTCGTCGACGTGTATGTACTCCAACACCCCCGACCAGCACTTCGTGATCGCCCGCCATCCCGAGTGCGCGCATGTGACCGTGGCCTGCGGGTTCTCCGGCCACGGCTTCAAATTCGTGCCCGTGGTGGGGGAGATCCTCGCCGACCTCGCCATCGACGGCGCCACCGACCACCCGATTTCGCTTTTCGACCCGAGCAGGCTGGTGACGACATGACCATCGCTGAAGAGACCCCACCGCAGTCGGCGCTGCTGACGACCCTCGGCGGCACCTACTACACAAGCGAAACGGTGTTCGCCGACGAGCAGATCAAGATCTTCGAGACCATGTGGGTCTGCACCGTGCGCAGCGCGGAACTGGCCCAACCCGGCCAATTCCGCACGGTGCAGGTCGGCCGGGAGAGCGTGTTGGTCGTCCGCGGCCGGGACGGGGTGCTTCGGGCGTTTCTCAACGTCTGCCGGCACCGCGGCGCGCAGCTGTGCACCGAGGACACCGGCCAGGTCAAGCGGACGCTGCGGTGTCCCTACCACGCCTGGACCTACGGGTTGGACGGCAGGCTCGTCGCCGCGCCCAACCTGGGCACCCTGACCGACGAGGCGGGCCAGCCGATCGACCGCTACCGGTACGGCCTGGTGCCGGTCGCTCTCACCGAATGGCTCGGATACGCCTGGGTGTGCCTGGCCGACGAACCGCCGTCCTTCCTCGAGGACGTGGTCGGCGACGTCACCCACCGCCTCGGCGACCACGGCGCCATCGACCGCTACCGGATCGACGACCTGGCGCTGGGCCGTCGGGTGGTCTACGACGTCGCGGCGAACTGGAAACTGATCGTCGAGAACTTCATGGAGTGCTACCACTGTTCGGCCATCCACCCCGAACTCGTCGAGGTCCTGCCCGAGTTCGCCCGCGGGATGGCGGCCCAGTCCTATGTGGGCCGCGGCGCCGAGTTCGGGACAGACGTCGCGGGTTTCACCGTCGACGGCTCGCCGGGGTTCACCACCCTGCCGGGGCTGAACCCGGACCAGGACCGGCGCTACTACGCGGTCACCGTCCGGCCGACGGTGTTCGTCAATCTGGTGCCCGACCACATCATCTTCCACCGCATGTATCCGCTCGCAGCCGACCGCACCGTGGTCGAATGCGACTGGCTCTACGCCCCCGACGTGCTCGAGTCCGGCCACGACGTGTCGCACTCGGTCGAGTTGTTCCACCGGGTGAACGTCCAGGACTTCGACGCCTGCGAGCGCACCCAGCCGGCGATGGGATCGCGGGCCTACCGGCACGGCGGGGTGCTGGTGCCGGCCGAGCACCACATCGCCGAATTCCACCACTGGGTGCTGTCCCGGCTGACGCGCCCGGCCTAGACGCGCCGCCAGGCCGGGCCCGGCGGGCGTATAGGCTCGGTGATTAATGGCAAAGCGTCAGGACAACCGGACCCAGGGCGATCCGCCCGCAGCCGTGCAGTCCGTCGACCGCGCATTACAGGTCCTCGACATCCTCGCCGAACTCGGTCAGGCCGGCGTCACCGAGATCGCGGCCGAGCTCGGTGTGCACAAGTCCACGGTGTCGCGGCTGGTCGCGGTGCTGGAGGCGCGCGACTTCGTCGAGCAGGTCTCCGAGCGGGGCAAGTACCGGATCGGGTTCGCGATCACCCGGCTGGCTCACTCCAGCGGATCGCATCTGGACCTGGTCAAGATGAGCCAGGACATCTGCAACGGCCTGTCGGTCGACGTCGGCGAGACCGCAAACCTGGCCGTGCTCGACGACAACCGCATCGTCAACATCGTCGAGGCCATCGGCCCCGCCGAGATCACGCTGCGCACCTGGGTCGGGCAGACCTGCCCGGCCTACGCCACCTCCAGCGGCAAGGTGCTGTTGTCCGGGCTCGACGCCGCCGACGTCCGGTCCCGGTGCGAGGGCGGCTTCGAGTCGTTCACCGACACCACCGTGGCCAGCATCTCCGAGCTGACCAACCAGCTGGCCGCGGTGCGTGACCGGGGCTGGGCCAGCGTCAGCGAGGAACTCGAGGTCGGACTCAACGCGGTCGGCGCACCCGTCTACGACGTGCATTCCCAAGTGGTTGCCGCGCTGAGTGTTTCGGGCCCCAGCTACCGGCTCGGGGTGGACCGCTTCGAAGAGGTCGCCAAGCTCACGATCGCGGCCGCCGACGAGATCAGCCGCCGCCTCGGCTGGATCGCGCGCGACTGAGAATCGGCAGGTCGGCGACCTCGCAGGCGGCTGCTGCAACTCCCGGGCGACGGCGATGATCCGCTGTTCGCACGACTCCGGCGTGGCCCGGCCACCACTTCGGCCGGGCAACAAGTAGTCTCGATGAGGTGCAGCGACGAATCATGGGCATCGAGACAGAGTTCGGTGTCACCTGCACGTTCCACGGCCATCGCCGGCTGAGCCCCGACGAGGTCGCCCGCTATCTGTTCCGGCGGGTGGTGTCGTGGGGACGCAGCAGCAACGTCTTCCTCCGCAACGGTGCGCGACTGTACCTCGACGTGGGCAGCCACCCCGAGTACGCGACCGCCGAATGCGACAACCTGACCCAGCTGGTCACCCACGATCGGGCTGGTGAGCGCGTTCTCGAGGATCTGCTGGTCGACGCCGAGCAGCGCCTGGCCGATGAGGGCATCGGCGGTGACATCTACCTGTTCAAGAACAACACCGATTCGGCGGGCAACTCCTACGGCTGCCACGAGAACTATCTGATCGTGCGCGCCGGCGAGTTCTCCCGGATCTCCGATGTGCTGCTGCCCTTCCTGGTGACCCGACAGCTGATCTGCGGTGCCGGCAAGGTGCTGCAGACCCCGAAGGCGGCGACATACTGCCTGTCCCAGCGTGCCGAACACATCTGGGAGGGCGTCTCCTCGGCGACGACCCGGTCTCGTCCGATCATCAACACCCGTGACGAACCGCACGCCGACGCCGAGAAGTACCGCAGGCTGCACGTCATCGTCGGGGACTCGAACATGAGCGAGTCGACGACCATGCTCAAGGTGGGTTCGGCCTCGCTGGTCCTGGAGATGATCGAGGCCGGGGTGGCTTTCCGGGATTTCTCACTGGACAACCCGATCCGGGCGATCCGCGAGGTCAGCCATGATCTGACCGGTCGGCGCCCGGTGCGCCTCGCCGGCGGTCGGCAGGCCAGCGCGCTGGACATCCAGCGCGAGTACTACGCCCGCGCGGTGGAGTACCTGCAGACCCGCGAGCCCAACGCCCAGATCAACCAGGTGGTCGACCTGTGGGGCCGCCAGCTCGACGCCGTCGAGAGCCAGGACTTCGCCAAGGTCGACACCGAGATCGACTGGGTGATCAAGCGCAAGCTGTTCCAGCGCTACCAGGACCGGTACGGCATGGAGCTCTCGGATCCCAAGATCAGTCAGCTCGACCTGGCCTACCACGACATCAAGCGCGGCCGCGGCGTGTTCGACCTGCTGCAGCGCAAGGGCCTGGCGGCCCGCGTCACCACCGACGAGGAGATCGAGGCCGCCGTCGACACCCCGCCGCAGACCACGCGTGCGAAGCTGCGCGGTGAGTTCATCAGCGCCGCCCAGGAGGCCGGCCGCGACTTCACCGTCGACTGGGTGCACCTCAAGCTCAACGATCAGGCGCAGCGAACCGTGTTGTGCAAGGACCCGTTCCGGTCGGTCGACGAACGCGTCAAACGGCTCATCGCCAGCATGTGATCACGCCGGGCGGCCCCCATCGATCACGCCGGGCGGCGGTGCACCGAGACCGCGTAGTCGCCCCCGGTGTAGGCCTCCCGGTCCCAGGTCGCCCAGCGGTGCATCTTCTCCAGGCCGGCCGCGGCGGCGATGTCGTCGTATCGCTCCAGGGTCAGCCGGCCTGGTCGCAGCTGAAATCCCGCGACCAGCAGTCCGCCCGGCCGCAGCCGCGCCGCGAGCTGGTCGACCACCGCCTGCTCGGTGCCCTTCTGCAGGAAGATCATCACGTTGCCCGGGAGCGCGATCAGGTCGAACACCTCATCGAGGTTCGACCCGGCGTCGACCAGGTCGGCTTCGACCCAGCGCAGCTCCGGCGCCTTGGACCGGGCCGTGGCCAGCATCGACGGATCGGCGTCCAGACCCACCACCGAACAGCCGCGGGCGGCGAGTTCGATCGCCACCCTGCCGGTCCCGCATCCGGCGTCCAGCACACGGGTTCCGCCGCCGGTTCTCAGCAGCGACTCGATCAGGTCGGCCTCGCCGTGCACGCTGGCGCCGCTGGCCGCCAGGCGCCGCCACCGCTCGTCGTAGTCGTCGCCACGGGGCACATCCGAGCTCTGCCAGCGATTCACCGGGCCGATCCTGTCAGACGCGCCGCGTCAGAGCCGGGCCGGCTCGCCTTAAGCTCTTAGGCGTGGGGACCTCCAAAGTCGAACGGCTGATGAACCTCGTCATCGCGCTGCTGTCCACGCGCACCTTCATCAGCGCCGACCGCATCCGCGAGACCGTGTACGGCTATTCCGGTGACGGCAGCGACGAGGCGTTCTCGCGGATGTTCGAGCGGGACAAGAACGAGCTGCGTGACCTGGGCATACCGCTGGAGACCGGGCGGGCCTCGGCGACCGACCCGACCGAGGGTTACCGGATCAACCGGGACGCCTACGCGCTGCCGGCGGTCGATCTGACGCCCGACGAGGCCGCCGCCGTCGCGGTGGCCACCCAGCTGTGGGAATCCCCGGAGCTGATCACCGCGACCCAGGGGGCGCTGCTGAAGCTGCGGGCCGCCGGCGTGGACATCGAAGCCGCCGAGGGCGACGTCGCCATCACGTCCACCGCCGCCCTGCCCGGCCTGCGCGGGTCCGAGGAGGTGTTGGGAATCCTGTTGTCAGCCATCGACTCCGGCCAAGCCGTGCAGTTCGGTCACCGTCCGGCGCGCAGCGAACCGTACGTCACCCGCACCGTGGAACCCTGGGGTGTGGTCACCGACCGGGGGCGGTGGTACCTGGTCGGACACGACCGCGACCGGGATGCGGTGCGGACGTTCCGGCTGTCCCGGATCGGGGCGGAGGTGACCGCTGTCGGCCCGCCGGGATCGGTGCACCCGCCCGAGGACGTCGACCTGCGCGAGATCGTGGCGCGGGTGGTCGGTGACTGGCCGTCGACCGGGCAGGCCAGAGTGTGGGTGGCAGACGGGCGCGCGACCGCGCTGCGCCGGCGCGGCACGATGGTCGGGCCCAGAACGCTCGCCGGCCGCCCCGGCGCCGAACTCAGCATCGAGATCGGCATGGTCGACCGGCTCGCCCGCGAGGTCGCCAGCTACGGCGCCGACGCGGTGGCCCTGGAGCCGGCCACGCTGCGCGAGGACGTCCTGGCCCGGCTGCAGGCACAGGCGACGCCGGATCGCGAGGTGAGCGTATGACCGCGACGTCGGCGCGGCTGGTCCGGCTGCTGAACATGGTGCCCTACTTCCAGGCCAACCCGCGGATCACCTACGGAGAAGCGGCCTCCGACCTGGGCGTGAGCGTCAAACAGCTCCGCGAGGACCTCAATCAGCTGTGGATGTGCGGGCTGCCGGGCTACGGGCCCGGCGACCTCATCGACTTCGAGTTCTCCGGCGACACCATCGAGGTGACCTTCACCGCCGGCATCGATCACCCGCTGCGGCTGACCTCACCGGAGGCCACCGGTGTGCTGGTCGCGTTGCGGGCGCTGGTGGACGTGCCGGGGATGGTCGACCCGGAGGCCGCGCGCAGCGCGATCGCCAAGATCGAGTCCGCCGCGGGACGGGCCGGCAGCGGGCCGGACGGCGCCGCCGTCGAGGAG
>NZ_JBSWXU010000092.1:0-21604 GCF_056160785.1 Mycobacterium sp. ABE4_509
CCAGCAGGCCGCCGGCGCGGGTCACCGCCCGCTCGCCGAACCGGTCGACCAGCCGGTCCCCCGCCAGCCGTCCGACGAACATGAAGCCGACCAGCGCCACGTAGCCGAACGCCGCGATCGACCCCGGCGCCCCCAGCCCGTCCCGCAGGTACAGGGTGGCCCAGGAGGTGCCGGCGTCCTCGACGACGGCGCCTGCCACGGCGATGCCGACCAGTGCGAGCAGCACCAGGTACACCCGCCGGCCGGTCGGGCGGGCGGCGCTGTGGCCCGCGGCGTTACGACCGTCGTGGTCGGGTCCGGGCAGCAGGTGGGGGTAGGCCACCGCCACGATTGCGGTGAAGACCGCCGCTGCCGCACCCAGATGCCATGCCCGCGGGATGTCCAGCGCGATCGCCGCGGCACCCATCAGGCCCCCGATGATCGCACCCACCGCCCACACCGCATGCAGCGAGTTGATGATCGAGCGTCGATAAAGACGTTGCAGCGCAAGGCCGTTGGCGTTCTGCGCGACATCGGTCACGGCATCGCTGGCGCCCGCGCACAGCAGGGCGCCGGCGAACAGCAACGGTGTCGTCGCGACGCCGCCGGCCAGCACGATGAACACGGCGAGAGTCACCGTCGTGCTCACCGCGACGCGGGCCGAGCCGAAACGCCGGATCAGCGTGCCGGCGGCCATCCCGGCCAGCAGCGCTCCGGCCGAGAACGCGGCGACCGCCCCGCCGAAGGCGGCGTTGGACATCGCCAGATCGGCCTTGATCTCGGGATAGCGCGGCAACAGGTTGGCGAACAGCGCCCCGTTGCTCAGGAACAGCGCCGCGACCGCGATCCGCGCCGGGCGGTTGCGCGCCTGGCCGCCGCTCGCCATGGCGGTGAGGGTACCCAACCGCTGCGCAACGGCCTTGGCCGATGATCCTGAACAGGCCCCCGCCGCCGCTGCCCGTCGTTGTCCGGCCGAGTAGCCGATCGGCGGGCA
The DNA here is from genome assembly GCF_056160785.1 of Mycobacterium sp. ABE4_509. NCBI lineage: Bacteria > Bacillati > Actinomycetota > Actinomycetes > Mycobacteriales > Mycobacteriaceae > Mycobacterium > Mycobacterium sp. ABE4_509. The sequence continues at coordinate 974 of NZ_JBSWXU010000092.1, forward strand.
AGATTGGCGCCATGTCCGATCACCCGGAAGACGCCGAGTTGTCCCCGTCGCTGATCGAGCTCGCCCAGCGCTACGGGGTGGCCACCGACTACTCGGACTGGACGGGCCGCCATGTCGCGGCGCCCGCCGCCACCCTGATCGCGGTGCTCGACGCGCTGGGAGTCGCCGCGTCCACCGAGCAGGAACGTGCCGCGGCGCTCGACACGCACGACCGTGACCACTGGACCCGGTCATTGCCTCCGTCCATCGTGGGCCGGCACGGATCCAGCACACCGTTCTGGGTGCACGTCAGCCACGGGGACCCGGTCAGGTTGTGGATGCGGTTGGAGGACGGCAGCGTTCGTACCGGCCTGCGCCAGCTGGAGAACAACCGGCCGCCGTTCGAGGTCGACGGAAAGCTGATCGGTGAGGCCACCTTCGAGCTGCCCGCCGATGTGCCGATCGGCTACCACCACCTGCACATGCAGGTCGGGCACTCCGACATCAGCACACCGGTGATCGTGGCGCCGGACAAGCTGGGTGTTCCGGCCGGCCTAGGCTCCGGCCGCGGGTGGGGTCTGGCCACCCAGCTCTACAGCGTGTCCTCCACGAAGTCCTGGGGTACCGGTGACCTGACGGATCTGGCGGACCTGGCGGTGTGGTCGGCCGCGCGGCACGGCGCCGGCTTCATCCTGGTCAACCCGCTGCATGCGGCCGCACCCAGCCCGCCGATGGAGCCGTCGCCGTATCTGCCGACGTCACGCCGCTTCGTCAACCCGCTGTACCTGCGTCCCGAGGCGATTCCCGAATTCGCCTCGCTGCGGCACCGCGGCCGGATCCGCAAGGCCCAGGAACAGGTGCAGGGACGCGCGGAACGCTCCGAGCAGATCGACCGCGACCGGGCCTGGAAGGCCAAACGCGCGGCGCTGGAAGCGGTCTACCTCGTCGAGTTCTCGGCGGGGCGCGAGATCGCCTACGCCGCGTTCCGGGACCGCCAGGGCGCCAGCCTCGACGACTTCGCCGTCTGGTGCGCCCTGGCCGAGCACTACGGCGCCGACTGGCACCAGTGGCCTGCGCCGCTGCAGCATCCCCGCAATGCCGCCGTCGCCGCGTTCGCCGAGGAGCACGCCGCCGAGGTCGACTTCCACCGCTGGTTGCAGTTCGTGCTCGACGAGCAGCTCAGTGCGGTGCAGACCGCCGCCGTGCAGGCGGGCATGTCACTCGGGGTCATGCACGATCTGGCGGTCGGGGTCGACCCCGACGGCGCCGACGCCTGGGCGTTGCAGGAGGTGCTGGCGCTGGGCGTGACCGCGGGGGCCCCGCCCGACGAGTTCAACCAGCTGGGCCAGGACTGGTCGCAGCCGCCGTGGCGGCCCGATCGCCTCGCGGAGGCGGCATACGAGCCGTTCCGGGCTCTCGTCGGCGCGGTGCTTCGGCATGCCGGCGGGATCCGCATCGACCACATCATCGGCCTGTTCCGGCTGTGGTGGATCCCGAAGGGTGCACTGCCCACCGAGGGCACCTATGTGCGCTATGACCACGAGGCCATGATCGGCATCGTGGCGCTGGAAGCCCACCGCGCCGGAGCGGTGGTGGTCGGTGAGGATCTGGGCACCGTGGAGCCGTGGGTGCGCGACTATCTGCGCGATCGCGGCCTGTTCGGGACCTCGATCCTGTGGTTCGAAATGACCCACGACGGCACCGACCGGCCGTTGCCTGCCGAGCGGTGGCGGGAGTACTGCCTGTCGGCGGTCACCACTCACGACCTGCCTCCGACGGCCGGCTATCTGGCCGGTGTGCACGTCCGCCTGCGCGACGAGCTGGGCTTGTTGACCAGGCCCGCCGAGGAGGAGCTGGCCAGCGACCGCGCCGCGCAGGCCGCCTGGATGGCCGAGCTGCGCAGGGTGGGCCTGCTCGGCGAGGACACCGCCGAGCCCGGCTCCGGCGGGGTCGACCATGTCGACGAGGTGGTGTTGGCCCTGCACCGCTACCTGGGCCGCACCCCGTCCCGGTTGCTGGCGTTGTCGCTGGCGGACGCGGTCGGCGAGGTGCGTACCCAGAATCAGCCCGGCACCGTCGACGAGTACCCGAACTGGCGGGTGCCGCTCGGGGATCCGGAGGGTCGCCGGGTGCTGCTCGAGGACGTCTTCGAGGATCGGCGGGCTGAGGCGCTGTGTGAAGGGATGCGGGCCGCGGTCGAACCGCGAAGATAACCGGAGCGGTCGAACCGCGAAAATAACCGGAGCGGTCGAACCGCGAAGATAGCCGGAGCGGTCGAACCGCGAAAATAACCGGAGCGGTCGAACCGCGCAGATGACCCTCACCTCGCCGGTGTAACACGGGGCGGCTCTGCAGCGGTTTCACATTCAGCACGGCTGCGATATGTTCGCAGCGCACCACGAAGCGAGGAGAACTGCGTGAGAAAAGTCGCTGCGCTCAGCGGCGGGCTCGTCGTTGCCGGCTCGGCCGCCCTGATCGGCGCCGGTGTGGCGATGTCTCAGCCGGGAACGGAGACCTCGCCGTACAACGTGGTCGGTGAGCAGTACAGCCGCGCGTTGGCCATTCTGAAGAGCCAGGGCGTCAAGGCGTACTTCGGCGGTTCCACCGGCAGTGCGCTGCCACAGTCTGCGTGCCTGGTCGACCACCAGAAGGTCACCAGCGGCGGGCGCATGCTGCTGAAGTTGGACTGCACGCAGGCGGCGGCCGACGAGATCGCGGCGCGCGGCCCGACCGGCGGGCCGCGGGTCGGCGCCAACGGTGTCACGACGATCACCCCCACCCCGATGGTGCCGATTCCCGGCGCACCGGGTGCGGGGACGGCCCCCGGTGGCGCGCCGATCGTCGCCAACACGTCGCCGTAGTCGACGCCCAGCTAACCGGGACCCGAGGTCCCACTAACTTGCCGGGCTGGTCCTAGACTGGCGGGTGATCCCCGAAACGAGGAGCCCGCAATGCTGCGACCGCGCCACTTCGACGCCGAGATCAACCCCGGTCCGGTTCAGATCCAGGCCCGCAAGGTCCAGTTCGACGTGACGGATGCACCGCTGCACTGGATCCCGGGCCATCCGGTGGCCTCGCACGTGGTCAGCGTTCTCAACATCGTGCTCCCGGCCGGGGAGCGTTGGTTCGTCGAGACGTTAAACGAAGCGTTGCCGCTGGTCAGGGACTCCCGGTTGGCCGACGACATCCGTGGCTTCATCGGCCAGGAGGCCACCCATGCCGACGTCCACGACCAGATCCTGGAGTCGTTCATGGTCGCCCACGGGGTCGACCCCAGCCCGATCCTGGAACAGATCGAGCACGTGTTCAGCGAGGTGCTGGCCCCTCCACAGACTTCCGACCCGGCGCGCCGGCTGAATCATCTCTGTGACCGGCTGTGGCTGATCGCGGCGATCGAGCACTACACCGCCGTGATGGGCGATTTCGCGCTGAACTGCGCGTGGGACGACCACGATGCCGACCCGACGCTGGTCGATGTGTTCCGCTGGCACGGCAGCGAGGAGGTCGAGCATCGCAGCGTCGCCCACGACGTGGCGGTGCATTTCCATGACAGCTACCTCAGCCGCATCCGGGCCATGACGGTGGCCGCGAGCATGTTGTTCGTGTTCTTCCAGCGCGCCGGCTGGTACCTGGTCAAGACCGATCCCGGCGTCACGGCCAACTGGTGGACGTTCAACCGGATGCGGATGCGCGACTCGCGGCTGGGGCTGCTGCCCCGTTATCGGCGGCTGTTCGGCACCAGCACCCTGTCCTACTTCCGCCCGGGGTACTCGCCCGAGCGGATCGGGTCCACCGCGCAGGCGGTCGCCTATCTGGCGGCGTCGCCCGCCGCCCGCGCGGCCCAGCCGTGATGCACCTGCTGGCGCGGTACCGCAAGACGCCGCCGAGCGCATTCGGCCGCGTCCGCCACGACCTGCCGCTCAGCGTTGCCGACGCCGCCGTGTCGGCGTTGCTGGCCGCGTCGGCCCGGCGGCGCATCAGCCCACCCAGCGGGGCCGACCGCACCATCGCGCTGACGGTGGCGCATCGCCGGGTGGTGGCTCTCGACGAGGATGTCGTCGAGTTGACCCTGGCGCCGGGACCCGGTGGCGCTCTGCCGCGTTGGTACCCGGGTGCCCATCTGGATCTGCGGCTGCCCAGCGGCCGGGTCCGCCAGTACTCGCTGTGCGGGGATCCGTCGAGCAACGACTACCGCATCGCGGTCCGGCGCATCCCCGGCGGCGGTGGTGGTTCGCTGGAGGTCCATGACGAGCTGGCCGAGGGCGCGACCGTGCACACCCACGGCCCGCGCAACGCCTTTCCGCTGACCGTGCCGGGGTTCGGTTCGCCGGCACGGCGATTCCGTTTCATCGCCGGCGGAATCGGGATCACCCCGATCCTGCCGATGCTGGGCCTGGCCCGCCGGCTCGGCGTCGGGTGGTCGATGGTCTACACCGGCCGCAGCCGCCGGTCCCTGCCCTACCTCGATGAGGTGGGTGCGTTCGGCCCCCGGGTCGACATCCGCACCGACGACGAGCGCGGGCTGCCCACGGCCGACGAGTTGCTCGGCGACTGCCCGGACGGGACGGCCGTGTACGCGTGCGGCCCCGCCCCGATGTTGACCGCGATCCGTTCGGCGCTGGCCGGCCGCACCGATGTGGAACTGCATTTCGAGCGCTTCGCCGCGCCGCCGGTACTCGACGGCAGGCCGTTCGAGGCCACGGTCGCCGGCACCGGTCAGGTGATCGCGGTGGCTGCCGACGAGACCCTGCTGGCCGCATTACGCAGGTCCGGGGTGTCCGCGCCGTATTCCTGCCAGCAGGGTTTCTGCGGGACCTGCCGCACCCGGGTGCTGGCGGGGCAGGTGGAGCACCGTGACACGCTGCTGACCGCCCCGGAGCGCGCTTCGGGGATGATGCTCACCTGCGTGTCCAGGTCGACCGCCGGCGGGTTGACGCTGGATCTCTAGCGGCGCACTGCGCCGGTACCATTCGGCCATGCCGTTGGCCCCCGGTCAGAATTTCGCCGGGTACACGATCATCCGGCTGCTGGGATCCGGCGGCATGGGTGAGGTGTACCTGGTCCAGCATCCGCGCCTGCCCCGCCAGGACGCGCTCAAGGTGCTGCCCGCCAGTGTGTCGGACGACCCTGAATTCCGGGAGCGGTTCAACCGTGAGGCCGATGTCGCCGCCACGCTGTGGCATCCACACATCGTCGGGGTGCACGACCGCGGCGAACACGACGGGCAGCTGTGGATCTCCATGGACTATGTGGAGGGCACCGACGCCGCGCGGCTGCTGACTCAACGGCACGGAACCGGGCTGCCCGCCCGGCAGGTCGCCGCGATGGTCACCGCGGTCGCCGGCGCGCTGGACTACGCCCACCAGCGGCATCTGCTGCATCGCGACGTGAAGCCGGCCAACATCCTGGTCTCCGAACGGGATTCGCTCGATTCAGAGGAGGCGCGGGTTGTCCTGGCGGACTTCGGCATCGCTCGCTGGACCGACGACATCAGCGGTCTGACCGCGACCAACATGACGGTGGGCACAGTGGCCTACGCTCCCCCGGAGCAGCTGATGGGTGCCGCCCTGGACGGACGGGCCGATCAGTATGCGCTGGCAGCGACCGCATACCACCTGCTGACCGGCTCGCCCCCTTTCGTCCACTCCAATCCGGCGGTCGTGATCAGCGGGCATCTGTCGTCGGCGCCTCCGGGGATCGGTGATCGCCGGCCCGACCTGGCCGCGGCGGATCCGGTGCTGGCCAAGGCGTTGGCCAAAGATCCGCAGGACCGCTACGAACGCTGCATCGATTTCGCCCGGGCGCTGGCCCATGGACTCGGGGTCCCGGCCGCCGATCTCGCCGACGACCCGGACGCCACCCGGCTCTCGGCTCCGCGTACCCAGCTGCCGCCCGAGGAGGCCGGGCGGCCGGCACGTGGCCGCGCCGCGGTGGTCCTGGCCGCCGTGCTGGCGGTACTGCTGGTCGCAGCGGTCGCCGTCGCACTGGTCGAGTTCCAGCAGGCCGACGGCAGCGACCAACCACAGCCGGGCGGCACCGAGCCGACGTCGAGCACCGCCACCACGGCGGGCACGAGCAGTAGTGCACCACCGCCGGGGTCGACCTCACCGCCCGTGACCACCACCGAGGTCGCGACGACGACTGCGGCCCCGGCCACCGCCGTCATCGGCGCCGACTGCTCGCCCGAGGGGTCGACGTCGAGCACGGCAGACGGTGCCACGGCGTACTGCTCGATGTTGCCGGGCACCGGGACGACGATCTGGTCACTCAACCCCGGTGATGTTGCGAGCCCGACTGTTTCGGTGACCACCGCGGCGACCGACCCGCCGCTGGCGCCCGAAGAGGAGTCGCCGGTGCGGGTGTGTATGGAGCAGACCGGTCAGACCCGCCTGCAGTGCCGCCGCGACATCCGGATCGGCAACGGGCTGCCGCCCCTGTGAGTCACGGCTGGCCGCCGGGTCCCCGGGCGGGTTCGCGGCCGAGGGCCGCCAGCAGGTGATCCAGCAGCGGGCGCTGCCCCTTGAGCAGTTTGGCCCGTGCGGCGGTCATCTCGAACCAGGCGAGCCGGTCGATCTCGGGGAACTCCTGGAGCCGGCCGGAACCGCGTGGCCACTCCAGCGTGAAGGTGTTGCTGAACGTCGCGTCCAGGTCCAGGTCGCCACGCACGGCGAACACTGTGACCAGCTTGCCGCCGGGCTGGCGCACCGGAGCCAGCTCGATGCGCGGTCCCGGCGGCGGTGGCTTGCCGACCTCCTCGCCGAACTCGCGCTGTGCGACGGTCCACGGGTCCTCCCCGGGTGCGTACTCCCCTTTCGGAACCGACCACGCACCGTCGTCCTTGCGCGCCCAGAACGGCCCGCCCGGATGGCCCAGGAGCACCTCGAGCAGCTCGCCGTGTTCCCGGTAGAGCAGCAGGCCGGCGCTGAGTTTGGGCACCACGCCGACGGTAGCCGAGGCGCCGGGCGTGCGAGGATGGAGGACACGATGACCCGTCCACCGGACCCGGCGGGCCGACGCTACGCGGCGCGGCCCGTGCGCCGGTTCGACCCGTTCCGGCCCCTCGACATGCTGACCTCGCTGTGGTCGGCCACCGCGATGGTGCCGGTGAACACCGGGGCGGCGGCGGCCTATCGGACCTTGTTCCTGACGATGCGCAGGTTGGTGGTGGGTCGTCGGCTCACCGTGCGCCTCGACGACGGTGACCTGACGATGACGGTCACCGAGTTCGAGTCCCGACTCGACGTGCGTGGCCTGTCCGTCGGCCAGCTCAACGACGTGCGGTTGACCGCCCACGACGTGCGTTGGCGGGCAAGCTCGTTCGGCCGGCTCACCGCGGTGGCGCACAACGTGCACATGCGCCCTGGGAATCCGCCGGTTCTGGTCGCCGCGCCGGTCGAGGTGACCATCGATGTGCCGGCCGAGGTGCTCGACGATCTGTTCCGGTGGGCCGCACCCCGGCTGTCCGGCGAGGTCGGCCCCGACGGTGTGGCGCGGCTGCGCCTGGCCAGGCGGCCGCGGTGGGGGTATGTCGAGGTCACCGCCCGGGTGGACGGGTCGACGCTCTGGCTGCGGGCCTGCCGGGTCGGGCTGGGTACGGCGTGCTGGCGGTTGCCGGCCGGCGCCCCGTCCTATCCGGTGCAGCTCCCCGAGCTGGCCAGCGGTCTGCGGCTGACCGGAATCGAATTCACCCCGGGGGTGGTCCGGCTGACCGGGACGCTGCCGGAGTGGCGCGCTGATCTGCCGCGGAAACGGTTGGAGGACGCCATCAATCAGCTCAGCGTGACCGAGGTGGTACTCAACCTCAGCCGGCTCGGGCGGATGCGGTAGCGCCTGAGTCGCTAGAGTCTGGTGCGTGGTCGGCTACTCCCGGTACGTCGCTCTCGGTGACAGTCAGACGGAAGGTCTGTGGGACGGCGACGACGACGCGGGGCTGGCCGGCTTCGCCGACCGGCTCGCATCGATGTTGCAGGCCCACAACCCCGATCTGCGATACGCCAACCTGGCCGTTCGGGGCAATCAGATCCAGCACGTGCTGGTCGAGCAGCTGCCGCGGGCGTTGCATATGCGTGCCGATCTGATCACCGTGTGCATCGGGATGAACGACGTCACCCGGCCCGGACCGGGCTTCGAGCACGCCCTGGCCCGCCTGGACCGGCTGCACGGTCTGCTCGCGCAGTCCGGTGCCACCGTGGTGACCACGACGTTTCCCGACGTGGGCCGGATCCTTCCGATCGGGCGGGTGCTGTCCACCCGGGTCGAGCGGATCAACGACGCGATCAGGTCGGCGGCCGGCCGTCACGGATTCCGCCTGGTCGATCTCTATCGGGCCCCGTCGATGTCGCAGCCCGACACCTGGAGCCTGGACCGGGTGCACGGTTCGCCGCGCGGGCACATGCTGTTCGCCGCGGCCGCCGCCGAGGCGCTGGAGCTGCCGGGCAGCAGTGGCGACTGGGCGCTCGCCGATCCGGCGGCGGCCCAGCCGTCGGTGCGGACCCGGGCGTACTCGCAGGTGCTGTGGACCCAGAACATGCTGATGCCGTGGCTGTGGCGGCACGTGCGTGGACAGTCCAGCGGGCATGGCCGGGCTCCGCGCAGGCCGGCTCTGCAGCCGGTGGGCGGTCCGCTCTCAGATGCCGGTCCAGGTTTCGTCTAGCTGTTGGGCGACGTCGATGACCTTGGCTTTCTGGGATTCCGGGCTGTCGATCTCGCCGGCCACGTGGGCGGCGATGAACCGTTTGATCTCGGCGTCCACCCCACCGACGATGCGCACCACCTCGGCGCGCAACGACTTCGAGGTGACGTGGATGGCGATGTCGGAGGCCCGGGGTTTCTCCACGTCGATGATCAGCAGCAGCGGCCGGGCCGCGCGGGCGGTGGCGCGCAGCGCGATCTCGCCGAACACCATGAACTTAGGTTTGTCGATACGCAGGTCGACGACCATGTCGATCTCGAGCGGGATGCGGATCGCGAAGGTGATCGCCTCCCCCACCTCGCGGGTGACCCGGGGCGCCATGATCCGCACCTTCGCCGTCACCTTGGCCAGCCGGCCGGGCCCCTGGGCGATCGGGCCCATCTCGAATGCCTCGCCGGCGATCGCGCCGATCGCGTCTCCGACGCGTTCCTCGGTCACGGCGACCTCGAAGAACCGGCGTCCGAATTCCTCGTAGGTCACATATTCAACGGCGTCCATGGTGGTGCTACGTTCTCACGTCCGCTGCGCCGCATGCGACAACGCGGCCGAACCCCCGCTCACGGCACGTCGTTGAAGAGCCGCAGGGTGCTCAGCGCGCCGTCGGCGCCGAACTCTGCGACCAGCACGCCGCGGGTGCCGGCGCGTTCGGTGTGTTCTGCGCGTTCTGCGTGTTCTATGCGGGCCGCCACCGAACGGCCGGAGCGGATCAGCTTGTCCCAGGTGCTCCCGGAGAGCTGCTCGACCAGATCGGAGGTGGTCAGGGCGGCGCCGTCGCCGTGGAAGCAGGCGGCATCGGCGACCGACCGGCGCAGGCCGATCTGGTCGCCCGCACAGCCTTCGTCGAGCAGTTGTGCGAACCGCCGGCCGGCGCCGGCGCCGACTCGGCGGAATCCCCGCAGGAATCCGGCACAGCCGCTGATGCCCTGCTGGGTGAGCATGGCCCGGCCGAGCGCGAGCCCGCTCGGCACTGCCGCCAACCCGCCGCGGGCGAACTGGCCGACCATCGCGGGCAGTTCCCAGTAGGCCGACAACGCGGCGATCTTCAGTTCGTCGGGGCTCTGCGCCACGTCGTACCGGATGAACGTGGGCACCCGCATCGTCAGCTCGGCGGACATCGCGATCCGGAGTTCGACGTCACGGAAGACGGTGCTGCCGGCCACGATGTCGCCCTCGGAGACGAAGGTGATGGTCCGGGGCCCGATGAAGGTGTCGTAGAACCGGCCGATCGCGGCGCGGCCCTGGTGCGGTCGCGAGCCGACCGGGTCCTCGACCTTTCCGGTCGCGGTGAACAGATCGATCCAGCCGCTGCGGTCGTGGGCTGCGGCGGCGGCCAGGGAGCGCTGCGCGGTCGACAGCGCCTCGGCCGGAGTGAAGGGCATATCGTTGCCTACCACCAAACAGCGGTGGTAGTCGACACCGGTGCGACGACGCGGGCACACTGGATCTCATCCGCGCCCACCTGTCAGGAGGCACGACTATGAGCAGCGGCAACGGCCCGTTCGGCCTGGACCCCGAGGAGTTCGAGCGCGTGGTGCGCGAGGCCGGTGAGGGGTTGCGCGACGCGCTCGGCGGCCTCGGCCGGTTCGCGAGCACCTCCGGAGAACGAGCCGGCTGGTCGATGTTGTTCGACGAGTTCACCCGCGGCACCCGGCCCCGGGCCGAGCCGGAGACCACCGGTGAGACCGGCGACGGGGTGTGGGCGATCTACACCGTCGGCGACGACGGCGGCGCCCACATCGAGCAGGTCTATCCGACCGAGCTCGATGCGTTGCGGGCGAACAAGAGCAACACCGATCCGGCTCGCCGGGTGCGGTTCCTGCCCTACGGCATCGCGGTCAGTGTGCTGGACGCGGCGGCCGACAGCGGCGACGCCTGACTTCAGCTGACTTCAGCGCCGAAATGGCATTCCGGCGGCAGAAGTGCGAGTAAGTCGCTGCTGGAATGCCAGTTCGGCGGGCAGGGTGGTTCAGCCTGGGTGAATCAGATGACGATGCGCAGGTGTTCCCAACCCCGGACGGTGGAGGTGGGGGCCAGCCGGGCGGTCTCGTAGTCGATGTCCCATTCCGGCCATCGGTTGAGCAGCTCGTCGAGGGCGACCCGCCCCTCGAGCCTGGCCAGGTTGGCGCCCAGGCAGTAGTGCACGCCCTTGCCGAACGTCAGGTGGCTGATGTTGTCGCGGTGGATGTCGAAGGTGTCGGGGTCACGGTAGCGGCGCTCATCGCGGTTGGCTGCGCCGAACAGCAGCAACATGGCGCTGCCGGCCGGGACCGTCGTGCCGTGGTGGTCGAGGTCCTGGATCAGGTAGCGGGCCACATGCGGGCCGGTGGGCTCGAATCGCAGTGTCTCGTCGACGGCGCGCAGCAGCAGGGTCCGGTCCGCGGCCACCTCGCGGCGCTGCTGGGGATGCTCGGCGAGCACCTTGGCCAGCCAGCCGATGAGCCGTCCGGTCGTCTCGTTGCCGGCCCCGGCGACCACCTGGGTGTAGTGCAGCACCTCGGGGCGGGTCAGCTTGCGGTGCACGCCCCGTTCGTCGGTGAACTCGACGTTGAGCAGGGCCGTCATCAAATCGTCAGAAGGGTTGGCCGCACGCCATTCGACGTAGTCGGCGTAGATGCGGCCGTCGGCGATCCGGTCGGCGTCGGCGACCTTCATCGGCGTGCCGGGCCGGGTGCGCAGGTTCGCGTCGTTGGCGTCGCGCACCGACACCTGCTCGGACTCCGGGATCCCCAACAGCATTCCGATCACGCGCATCGGCATCATCGCGGCCAGTTCGGCGATGATGTCGAATCCCCCGGAGCCGACCAGCGGGTCCAGGCAGTTGATGCAGTAGCGCCGGATCTGGTCCTCGATCTCGGCCATCCGCCGCGGGGTGAACACCCGCGACATCAGCCCCCGCAGCATCGTGTGCGTCGGCGGATCCTCGAACATCATCACGCCCTTGGGCATGTCGAAATCGGATTTGACCAGCTCGAGGATGTCGCTTCGGCTGTTCGAGAAGGTCTGCCAGTCGCCCAGCGCCTTCTCGACGTCGCTGTGGCGGGACAACGCCCAGAAGTCGTAGCGCTCGTTGTGATAGAGCGGCGCCTCGTCGCGCAGCCGGGCGTAGGTGGGGTACGGGTCGGCGGTGATGCCGACGTCGTAGGGGTCGTAGTAGACCGGAGAATGTGCTGTCGCGCCGACCGGTGTGGTCGGGTCTGCCGTTGCGTCCGCCATCGGTGCCACTCCTGGTCGGCGGCGGCCGCGCCTGATGTTGTGCGACCGCTCAGCATGCTGTGCTGCGCTATGTCTAGCAGCGCCGTCCGGCGGAGGTCAACAGGGTTGTCGGAGTGGCGCGAAAGTGACCTGGCCCGCACTGGCCGGAATGCAGTTAGCAGCGACACAATGACTTGAGCTAGCCTGTGGCCGAGTGAGAACTTATACGGGCTAAGTTACGATCAGCCGATCAATAGTTACGAAACCAGAGGTCAGATGCGCGCCAGAAGTCGGGGGCAAAGGTCGTGATGGCAGTCGCCAAGAAAGTGTGGCTTCCGCTGCTGATCATAGTGGTCGTGGTGATCGCCGGCCTGACGGTGTCGCGGATCCGCACCTTCTTCGGTGCAGAGGGCATCATCGAGACGCCGGAGAACTTCGCCGACCTGCCCGAACCGTTCGACCCGAAAGTGGTCCGGTACGAGATCGTGGGCGACGGCAGCTATGCCGACATCAACTATCTGGATCTCGACGCCAAGCCGCAGCGGGTGGACGGGGCGACCCTGCCCTGGTCGCTGACCCTGGAGACCACCGAACCGTCCGCGGCGCCCAACATCGTCGCCCAAGGTGACAGCAGCACCATCACCTGCCGCATCATCGTCGACGATGTGGTGGAGGACGAGAGGACCAACACCGGCTTGAACGCCCAGACCTTCTGCTTTGTGAAGTCGGCATGAGCACCCCCGTCACCGACGCGCCCACCGACGCGTTCCCGCCCGCACGGGAGCAGAAGCGTCCGTTCATCCCCCGGATGATCCGCGCGTTCGCGGTGCCGCTGCTCATCGGCTGGGTCGTTCTCATCGTCTTCCTGAATTCGTCGGTTCCCCAGCTCGAAGAGGTCGGGGAAATGCGCGCGGTGTCGATGAGCCCCGACGACGCGCCGTCGATGATCTCGATGAAGAAGGTCGGCGAGCTGTTCAAGGAGGGCGACTCCGACAGCTCGGTGATGATCGTGTTCGAGGGCCAGGAGCCCCTCGGCGACGCGGCCCACGCCTGGTACGACGAGCTCGTCCAGCGCCTGGAGGCCGACACCGAACACGTGCAGTCGGTGCAGGACTTCTGGAGCGATCCGCTGACCGCGTCGGGGTCGCAGAGCACCGACGGCAAGGCCGCCTACGTCCAGGTCAAGACGGCCGGCAACCAGGGTGAGGCACTGGCCAACGAATCGGTCAAGGCGGTCCAGGACATCGTCAACGACCTGTCGCCGCCACCGGGTGTGACGGCTTATGTGACCGGCCCCGCCGCCCTGGCCGCCGACCAGCACATCGCCGGCGACCGCAGCGTCCGCACGATCGAGTTGGCGACGTTCTCGGTCATCATCGTCATGCTGCTGTTGGTCTACCGCTCGATCCTGACTGTGCTCATCACGCTGGTCATGGTCGTGCTGTCGCTGGCGACCGCCCGCGGGGTGGTGGCCTTCCTCGGCTACCACGAGATCATCGGACTGTCGACGTTCGCCACCAACCTGCTGGTCACACTGGCGATCGCGGCCGCCACCGACTACGCGATCTTCCTGATCGGCCGATATCAGGAGGCGCGAAGTGTCGGCGAGGACAAGGAAACCGCGTTCTACACGATGTTCAACGGCACCGCGCACGTGGTGCTGGGCTCGGGCCTGACGATCGCCGGTGCCACCTTCTGCCTGAGCTTCACCCGGCTGCCCTACTTCCAGACCCTGGGCGTGCCGCTGGCCATCGGCATGTTCGTGGTCGTGATGGTCGGTGTGGTCATGATGGTCGCGGCCATCAGCGTGGTCACCCGCTTCGGCAAACTGCTCGACCCCAAACGGGCGATGCGTATCCGCGGCTGGCGCAAGGTGGGCGCCGCGGTGGTGCGCTGGCCGGGTCCGATCCTGGTGGCCACGATCGCACTGGCGCTGGTGGGCCTGCTGGCCCTGCCCGGCTACCAGACCAACTACAACGACCGCGACTACCTGCCCGCCGACCTGCCGGCCAACGAGGGCTACGCGGTGGCCGACGCCCATTTCGATCAGGCCCGGATGAATCCCGAGCTGTTGATGATCGAAAGCGATCACGACATGCGCAATTCGGCGGATTTCCTGGTCATCGACAAGATCGCCAAAGCCATCTTCCGGGTCGAGGGCATCGCCCGGGTGCAGGCGATCACCCGTCCGGACGGCAAGCCGATCAAGCACACGTCGATCCCGTTCCAGATGAGCATGCAGAGCACCACGCAGCGGCTCAACGAGTCCTACATGCAGGACCGGATGGCCGACATGCTGGTGCAGGCCGATGAGATGGCCGACACCATCCAAACCATGCAGAAGATGTCGAATCTGACCACTCAGATGGCGGCGATCACCAACAACATGGTTCAGAAGATGGAGGGGATGTACGTCGACATCGTCGACCTGCGCGACAGCATCGCCAATTTCGACGATTTCTTCCGGCCCATCCGCAACTACTTCTACTGGGAACCGCACTGCTTCGACATCCCGGTCTGCTGGGCGCTGCGGTCGGTGTTCGACACCCTCGACGGCATCAACATCATGACCGACGACTTCAAAGAGATCCTGCCGGAGATGCGGCGGCTCAACGAGTTGATGCCCCAGATGGTCCAACTGATGCCCGAGATGATCGAGACGATGCGCACCATGCGCACGATGATGCTGACGATGTATCAGTCCCAGAAGGGCATGCAGGACCAGATGGCGGCGATGTCCGAGGACGCCGACGCAATGGGCGAGGCGTTCGACGACTCGATGAACGACGACTCGTTCTACCTGCCGCCGGAGATCTTCGAGAACGAGGATTTCCAGCGCGGCCTCGAGCAGTTCCTGTCCCCCGACGGTCATGCGGTGCGGTTCATCATCTCCCATGAGGGCGACCCGCTGAGCCCCGAGGGCGTGGCCAAGATCGAAGCGATCAAGACCGCGGCCAAGGAGGCGGTCAAGGGCACGCCGTTGGAGGGGTCGAAGATCTACCTCGGCGGCACGGCGGCGATCTTCAAGGACATGCAGGACGGCAACAACTACGACCTGCTGATCGCCGGCATCTCGGCGCTGTCGCTGATCTTCATCATCATGCTGATCCTGACCCGCGCGGTCGTCGCGGCGGCGGTGATCGTGGGCACGGTGGTGTTGTCGCTGGGTGCCTCATTCGGTTTGTCGATCCTGTTGTGGCAGCACATCCTGGGCATCGAGTTGCACTGGATGGTGTTCGCGATGGCGGTGATCGTGCTGCTCGGGGTGGGCGCCGACTACAACCTGCTGCTGGTGTCACGTCTCAAAGAGGAGATACACGCCGGCGTGGGGACCGGGATCATCCGGGCCATGGGTGGCAGCGGTTCGGTCGTAACGGCCGCGGGACTGGTTTTCGCCCTTACCATGATGTCGATGGCGATCAGCGAGCTGACCGTCATCGCACAGGTGGGCACGACGATCGGCATGGGGCTGTTGTTCGACACCCTGGTGGTCCGATCGTTCATGACCCCGTCGATCGCCGCTCTGCTGGGGCCGTGGTTCTGGTGGCCGCAGCGGGTGCGGACCAGGCCCAAGCCGTCGCCGTGGCCGAGGGTCGATGGACTGCAGACCGATCCGTCAGAGGGAGTGAAGCCATGAAGAAGACGTTGCTGATCGGCATGGCCTCGGTGGCACTGAACATGGGACTCGGAATCGGCCTCGCCGCGCCCGCGGCGGCCGACCCCGACACCGCGTTCACCAATGAGCTGAACACCTACGGGATCTACGGCCAGAAGGACTACAACGCCTGGATCGGCAAGATCACGTGTAAACGAATCGCCACCGGTGTCGACGCGAACGCCTTCGAGGCCGCCGACTTCGTGCACGCCCAACTGGTGAAGGACACCACCACCGATCAGGCGTGGAAGTTCCTTGCCGCCGGCCTGCGGATCTACTGCCCGGACAAGTTGCCGATCCTCGATCAGGCCCGCTAGGCGGTATGGGGGGCTGCACTCCTCCGTTGTGTCGTGTTACCCGGTGCTGGAGCCCGGCCGGCGGCCGGGCTCCCCGGGGTGGTCGCCGCCGGTCAGACCGGCCAGTGCCACACCGACATGTCGCCGGGTGGGTATTCGGTGCAGACGTCGGTGGCGTGCGCCACGACACCCTTGTTGTTGAAGAAGATCTTGGCCCAGTTGCCCCAGCGGGTCGCGACCTGCTCGTAGAAGACGTTCGTCGCGGTGTTCTCGGAGTACTGGCGCCGCCCAACCGGGTCGAGCGAGAAGAACCAGTGGATCCGGTCGAAGGCCATCTGCTGGACGTCTGGCGGCCGGTTGCTCCGGTCGATCATGTAGCGCTCGTAGTACACCGGGCTGGTGTCTCGCACCGCGGCCAGGTACTGCTCGACGTCGCAGGTGGTGTGGATGATCCGGCGCGGGATCGGATAGTCCTCGGTGGAATCGGCGAGCGCGGGCCCGGCGGTCCCGAGGAGCATCGCCGCGGCTCCGGCCAGGCCGAGGCCCACCCGCGCGACGCGACTCCGCAGTGCAGTCATCGTTTCTCCTGACTCTGGTCGGGCCGGCTCGGCTCTCGGCACCTCGCCCCGACTATATAGTTCGGCTATCAGCTTGCGGGTCGGCCTGCTCGGATCAGCCGCCACCGGTCACGGGGTTCGAGCTGAGGATGATGAACGAGCCGTTTTTCCAGACGCCCCAGCGGCCGCCCCATCCCGAGGTCCACACCACGGGCTCTCCGTTCCAGACTTCGGCGGGTTTCGGTGGCGCCCAGACCGGGACCGGTTCGCCGACGGCCGGCGGCGCCGGGGGTTGCGCGCTCACCGGCGCGGCACCGAACAGCAGTCCCGCGGTCAGCCCGCCTGCGACCAAGGCTGCCGAGAACGTGGTCCTGGTCGTGGTCTTGGTCAAGGTCATCACATCACTCCCGCTTCGATACGAGCAGAATGCTTAGCATATATAACCAGACGGCGTATTGGTCACCCCGGTCGAGGGTGACGATCAACACCTACCACTCCCGGGCGCGGTTATCGGCGCATTCGCCACCGAACGCCCCGCCGCCGCCCGGCCGGTTCTCCCCTATTCTCCGGTCATGGCTACCGAACTGGTTCAGGGGGTCGTCGCCCATGCCCATACCCATCAGCTGCTCAGCATCGGCGAGTGCACCTCGTATGTGACCGAGGGGTTGCGCGCGTACGGACAGGCCGAGCTCGTGATGACCGTTCCCGGGGGACTCGACCCGATCGGCTTCCTGCAGGCCATCGCCGGATTCGCGATGCAGCGCCGCTTCGTCGACGAAGGCGGGTTCACCCAGGTGGGTCCACCCGGGCTGTTCGGCCGGGAGCAGATCCGGGGTGTCACCTATCAGCGCGCATGGCCGATGGAGGGCGTCCCGCTGCCCGACGGCGCGCTGGCGGTGATACCGCTGGTCGGACACGAGCTGGACACCGCGCAGCGGTTCGGGTCGCTGCGGGTCCTGTCCCGGCTCGGTAGCGCGTTCCGGTTCTTTCCGACCGCGGTGTGGTGCGACGTGGAACGCGACCCGGCATTCCCGCCCGAAACCCAGACCGTTCTGGAGCACACCGCGCTGGCGATCAGCACCGCGCGGGTGGCGGCCAGGGGCGACAGGCTGGTGCTCTCCATCCCGCGGGCGGCCCAGTCGATGTTCGCGGCCAACCTGCCGCCGGCCCAGATGCCGCTGGCGTTGAGCACCCTGCTGGCACCGGACGCCGACAGCTGCCTGGTCTGGACGCCCGGTCAGCAGGCTCCGTCGGCCATCTCGCTTCCCGACACCGCGGGGGACTGTGTGTCCGGATGCTTCATGCTGTTCGTGCCCCAGCAGCCGGCCGACGAAGCCAACATGATCGAGGACGGCTACTCCTGCAAGCTGACCGACGACAGCTGGCAGCGCATCCGTCAGGCGTTCAGCGTCGGCGCGCCGCTCACGATGCCGTGCGGGCAGCGGACTTTCCAGCTCGAGTGGACCTGATCGGCGATTTGCGCGCCGACGATCCCGATGGCATGACATTCTGGCTCCGATCTGTAACGTTCTGATCGAAGGGACCGCATGCCTGCACCTTCGCCCGCGGTGGAGCGCGACGCCGCGAGTCATTCTCCGCGTCGGGCCTGGACGGCCGTCTCGGTGCTCGCGGTGGTGGGAACCCTCAATTACGCCGACCGCTTCCTGCCGGCTGTCCTGGCCGAGCCGATCAGACAAGATCTCGCGCTGTCGGACACCGCGATCGGCATCATCAACGGGTTCGGCTTCCTGGCCGTCTATGCGCTCATCGGCATCCCGATCGCGCGCATCTCCGACCGCGGCTCCTACGGCCTGGTGATCTCGGGATGTCTGACGCTGTGGGGCGCCATGACGATGCTCGGCGGTGCGGTGCAGTCCGGCTTCCAGTTGGCCATGACCCGGGTCGGTGTGGCCATCGGAGAAGCCGGTTCGACGCCGGCCGCGCACGCCTACGTGGCGCGCAACTTCGCCCCTGAGCGAAGGGCCGCCCCGCTGGCGGTCATCACGATGGCCATCCCGCTTGCCTCTGCCGCCAGCCTGATCGGCGGCGGTCTGCTCGCCGCGGCCCTGGGCTGGCGCACGGCGTTCGTCATCATGGGCGCGCTGAGCGTGGCGTTCGTGCCCGTCGTGCTCGCGGTGGTCGGGCGCCGACAGCCCCCACCGCCCCGCACCGTCGAACCCGTTGCCGTCCAACAGGTCCCGACGGCCTGGTGGGCGATTCTGCGTAAGCCGAGCTATCTCGCGATCGTGACCGGGGCGGCGTGCATCTCGGTGGCGGGCTACGCCCTGACGACCTTCGCTCCGGCATTCCTGATGCGGGCACGCGGGATGTCGCTGGCCGATGTAGGCCTGCAGTACGGCATCGCCAGCGGATTGACCGGCATCGTCGGGCTGATCCTGGTCGGCCGGGTGGCCGACCGGCTGTCCGGTATCGACGCACGCTGGCTGCTGTGGCTGGTGGCCGCGATGACCGCCGTGCTGATCCCGTTCTCCACGCTCGGCTTCCTGGTGGGAAACAGCACCCTGGCGGTCTGCTTCATCGCGCTGAGCTATGTCGTCGGCACCGCGTACATGGCCCCGTCGATCGCTGCGATCCAGCGACTGGTACCCGCCGAGCAACGCGCCACGGCCTCGGCGATCTTTCTGTTCTTCAGCGCGATCCTCGGCTCGCTGGGGCCGTTCGTGACCGGTGTGATCAGCGATGCGCTCAAAGACGAGGTGGGGGTGATGTCACTGGGGCGGGCGCTGCTGTGGGTCGTGCCGACCATGCATCTGGCCGCGATCGCGTGCTATCTGCTGGCGAGCAGGCGCTACCTGCGTGAGATCGTCGGCTGAGCCGACCGACCGGCCCCGTCGGCTGAGCCGACCGACCGGCCCCGTCGGCTGAGCCGACCGACCGGCCCCGTCGGCTGAGCCGCGCGCGGCTAAAGGCCGAACTGGTCGTCGATGATGCCCAGCCAGATCTGGGCGGCGTCGATGGCAACCTTCTCGCTGATGAAGGCGTGCTGGGTGCCGGTGTAGATGTCGCGGAAGGCGCGCTCGAGCCGGCTGCCTTCGCGGATGGCGCTGGTCCCGGCCGCCAGGTGCGCCCATTGCGCGCATTCCCGGGCGGTGTCGGTGGCGAACACCGCGGACACCCGCATGTCCGCGCGCAGCGTCGGGGTCAGTTCGTCGCCGGCGGCCACCGCCGCCTCGGCGCTGCCGAACGCGTCGTGCACCAGCAGCCGAGCCGCCCGCCACGCCGAGACATGGTGAGCCAGATCCTTCTGGAATGTCGGCCGGGTCGCGAGCGCGGCCATGTCGCTCATCCGGAACTTCGTCTCGGCCAGTTCGGCGACGTCGTCGAGCATGCTCTTGGCCACTCCGAGCGCCCAGGCGGCGTGCCCGGCCGCGGTGACCGGCATCATGCCCATCCGGGTGGCCGGCGAACTCCCCCGCTTCGGCTCCCGCGTGAACAGTGCGAAGGTGCGGTGATCCGGCACCAGCACGTCATCGATGGCGTAGTCGTAGGAGCCGGTGCCCTTGAGGCCCTGCACATGCCAGCCGTCGTTGAACGTGACCTCGTCGCGCGGCACCACGGCGACGTGCATGTCCGGTATTCCCTCAGCGGCCCAACGGATCTCGCCGTCGTCCATCGGCAGGAACCCGGCCGCGACGTATTCGGCGTGCCCGGTGCCGGACCCGAAGCTCCAGGCGCCGGTCAACCGGTAGCCGCCGTCGACGGCGGTTCCCTGACCGTTGGGAAAGAACTGACCGCCCAGGGTGACCCGGTTCGCGTGGGCGCCGAACACCTCGGCGAAACCCGCGTCGGGAAGATAGGTCGCCGCGGCGAAGGCCGAGGGCAGGTTGGCGATTCCGATCCAGCCGAACGAACCGTCCTGCCAGGCCATTTCGATCCACGTCTCGATCATCTCGGCGAAGGAGGGCTCGAGCCCGGCGGCGGCCGTCGGGTTGAACGCCGACATCAGGCCGCTCGACCACATCGCCTCGACGATCGGTTTGGTCAGGGTGCGGTCACGTTCGGATTCGCCGGCCTGCGCGCGCACCAGGTCGCGCATCGAGCGGGCCGTACCGACGAGTCCGTCCTCGGCCCTGACGGTCTGGGGTGCCGCGGTCACGGCTCGACGGTACTGGGTCAGGGCAAAGCAGTGAACAGATTCAGCGGATCTGTCATCTGGACGCCGACCGGCGCCGGAGCCGGCGGTTCGGTCAGCTGCGGGCCGGGGGCCGGTGGGGCCAGCGGGTCGGCGACGTGCGGCAC
>NZ_JBSWXU010000093.1:0-21512 GCF_056160785.1 Mycobacterium sp. ABE4_509
GCGCCGGGCCGCCAACCGCGGGCTCGTCGCGCTGGTCTCGGTGCTGTCCCTGGCGGTGGTGGCCGCGGTGCTGGCGGGCGGCGTGGCGGTGCTGGCGTCCTGGCAGCGCCAGATTCAGGCCGAGCAGGACCGCGACCAGCGGTTCGTCGACACGGCCTCGCAGTTGGTGGTCAACATGTTCAGCTACACCCAGGACAACATCGACGACAGCGTGGACCGGTTCGTGGACAGCACCAGCGGGCCGCTGCGCGACATGCTCAGTCAGGACAACAACGTCGAGAACCTCAAGGCCATCTTCCGGGACACCAACGCCAGCTCGGAGGCGGTGATCAACGGCGCCGCGCTCGAGGACGTCGACGAGGTGTCGCAGAACGCGTCGGTGCTGGTGGCGGTGCGGGTCACCGTCACCGACATCGACGGCACCAACAAGCCCTCGCAGCCCTATCGGCTGCGGGTGATCGTCCACGAGGACGACGCCGGCCACATGACCGGCTACGACGTGAAGTACCCGGACGGCGGAAACTGATGCGGCGGGTGCGGCTGTGGACGGCACTGGTGGTGGTGCTGGCCGCGGGGGTGGTGGCCCTCTCGGCGGCCGGAGGCAGCCTGTACTGGAACCGGATCCAGCTCGCCGGCGAACAGCAGGCCCGCAGCGAGTTGGCGCCGCTGGCGGCCGAGCAGATCCCGCGGGTGTTCGGCTACGACTACCAGACGGTGGAGCGCAGCCTGCTCGACGTCTATCCGCTGCTGACCCCGAGCTACCGCCAGGAGTTCGAGGAACGGGCCACCGCCGACATCATCCCGCAGGCCCGGGAGCGTCAGCTGGTCAGCCAGGCCAACGTGGTGGGTGCCGGTGTGCTCGACGCCCGGCGGGACTCCGGATCGGTGATGGTGTACATGAACCGCACCGTGACCGACAAGTCGCGCCAGCCCGTCTACGACGGCAGCCGGCTGCGGGTGGACTACCAGAAGATCGACGGCGACTGGCTGATCAACTACATCACCCCGATCTGACCCGACCCGCGGTCGTTGTCGGCGTGACGGTCCGTGGTGGCCAGCGCATCCAGGAACGAGCGTGCCCACCGGTCCACATCGTGGGCCAGCACCTGACGGCGCAGCGCCCGCATCCGGCGCTTGCCGTCCTCGGGGGTCTGGTTCAGCGCCGCCTCTATCGCATCCTTGACTCCGTCGATGTGATGCGGGTTGGCCAGGTAGGCCTGGCGCAGTTCGGCAGACGCACCGGTGAACTCGCTGAGCACCAGCGCCCCGCCCAGATCGCTGCGGCACGCGACGTACTCCTTGGCCACCAGGTTCATCCCGTCGCGCAGCGGCGTGACCAGCATGACGTCGGCCGCCACGAAGAACGCCAACAGATCGTCGCGGGGCACCGACCGGTGCACGTAGTGCACGGCCGGATGGCCGACCTCGCCGAATTCACCGTTGATGTGGCCGACCTGCCGTTCGATGTCCTCCCGCATGACCTTGTAGCTTTCGACCCGCTCGCGGCTCGGGGTGGCCAACTGCACCAGCACGGTGTCCTTGCTGTCGATCCGCCCCTCGGCGAGCAGCTCGGAGAAGGCGTGCAGCCGCACGTCGATGCCCTTGGTGTAGTCCAACCGGTCCACCCCGAGCAGGATCTTGCGGGGATTGCCCAGCTCCTGGCGGATCTCGCGGGCCCGCTGGCGGATCGTCTTGCTGCGGGCCTTCTGGTCCAGGTCGGCGGAGTCGATGGAGATCGGAAAGGCGCCGACCTTGACCGTGCGGAACCCGACCTGCACCTCACCGAACCGCGACCGGACACCCACGGTGGCACGCGAGGTGTTCGCGCCCACCAGTCGGCGGGCCAGGATCATGAAGTTCTGCGCCCCGCCGGGCAGGTGGAACCCGACCAGATCGGCGCCCAGCAGCCCCTCGGTGATCTCGGTACGCCACGGCATCTGCATGAACAGCTCGACCGGCGGGAACGGAATGTGCAGGAAGAACCCGATGGTCAGGTCGGGGCGTAGCATCCGCAGCATCTTGGGCACCAGCTGCAGCTGGTAGTCCTGGATCCAGACGGTGGCGCCCTCGGCCGCGGTGCGCGCGGTGGCCTCGGCGAAGCGCCGGTTCACCTCGACGTAGCGGTCCCACCATTTCCGGTGGTAGATCGGTTTGACGATGACGTCGTGGTACAGCGGCCACAGGGTGCCGTTGGAGAAGCCCTCGTAGTACTGCGCGACGTCGTCGGCCGACAGCCGGACCCGCACCAGCGACATCTCGTCCAGCACGATCGGCTCTTCGCTGGCATTCGGATCGCCGGGCTCCTGGGGTACGCCGGGCCAGCCGATCCATGCGCCGCGGCGCTTGCGCAGCAGCGGCTCCAGCGCGGTGACCAGCCCACCCGGGCTGCGCTTCCACTCCACGGTGCCGTCCGGCTGGGTGATCATGTCGATCGGCAGCCGGTTGGCCACGACGACGAAGTCCGCCGTGCCGGTGGACGGGGGTGTGGATGCCGTGCCGGAGCGCTCCTGTGGACCGCTCTGGGCGGTCATCAGGCGTCGAGCTTCGCCGGTCCGATACCCAGCATGGACAAGAAGGTGCGGCACTCCTCGGCGTCGGTGGCGTAGGCGGCCACCACACGCCGAGCCTGGCGCTCGGTGCTGTCGGCGATGGGCTCGACGTCGCCGATGTCGGCGGGATCAGATTTCGCAGGCATGCCACAACTGTAGCCAATTGGCAGGTGAGTGCTGGTGGGTCAGTCGACTGGACGTAATGTGCTTGGCATGTGCGCTGCTGCGGCGAACCCCGAACAAGTGACCTACGAAACTCTCGACCGGGGTCGCATCGCGCGTATCTGGCTCAACCGCCCGGACGCCCAGAATGCGCAGTCGCGGACCCTGCTGGTGCAGCTCGACGAGGCGTTCGGCCGGGCCGAGGCCGACGACGAGGTCCGTGTGGTCATCCTGGCGGCACGGGGCAAGAACTTCTCCGCCGGCCACGACCTGGGGTCGGAGGCGGCGCTGGCCGAACGTGAGCCGGGGCCCGGCCAGCATCCGACGTTCCAGATCAACGGCGCGACCAGGGCGGCCGTCGCCGAGCGCACCTACCTGCAGGAGTGGCACTACTTCTTCGCCAACACCAGCCGGTGGCGGGATTTGCGCAAGATCACCATCGCCCAGGTCCAGGGCAACGCGATCTCGGCGGCGCTGATGCTGATCTGGGCGTGTGACCTGATCGTGGCCGCCGACGACGCGAAATTCAGCGACGTCGTCGCGGTGCGGATGGGCATGCCCGGCGTCGAGTACTACGCCCACCCGTGGGAGTTCGGTCCCCGCAAGGCCAAGGAACTGCTGCTGACCGGTGATTCCATCGACGCCGACGAAGCGCACCGGCTGGGCATGGTGTCGAAGGTGTTCCCCCGCGCCGAGCTCGAGGACAAGACCCTGGAATTCGCCCGCCGGATCGCCGAGCGGCCCACGATGGCGGCGCTGCTGGTCAAGGATTCGGTGAATGCGGCCAGCGACGCGATGGGCTTCACCGAGGCGCTGCGGCACGCGTTCCACATCCATGAGCTCGGACACGCCCACTGGGCGGCCCACAACGAGAACCGGTATCCGATCGGGTTGCCGCCCGACGTCCCGGACTGGCGGACACTGGGCGCGCCGAAGTTGGCCCGCCGCGACGAACCGTGACGTATAACGGGAACCTGTTCTAGTTAGCCTCACTTCCATTTCGCTGACGTTGGAGGGATACCCCCATGCTGTTGTCGTTGACGGATCGCACGTTTCTGATCACCGGGGGTGGCAGCGGGATCGGTAAGGGGGTGGCCGCCGCCGTGGTGGCCTCGGGCGGCAACGTGGTGCTGGCCGGGCGCAACGCCGACAAGCTGGCCGCCGCCGCAGACGAGATCAAGGCGGCCGCGGGCGCGGGCGCCGGGCAGGTGATCTACGAGCCGGCCGACGTCACCAACGAGGATGAGGCGACGAGGCTGGTGGAGGCGGCCACCGCGTGGCACGGCCGCCTCGACGGGGTGGTGCACAGCGCCGGCGGCTCGGAGACCATCGGGCCGCTCACCCAGATCGACTCGGCCGCCTGGCGCAACACCGTCGACCTGAACGTCAACGGCACCATGTACGTACTCAAGCACGCCGCCCGGGAGATGGTCCGCGGCGGCGGCGGCTCCTTCATCGGGATCTCGTCGATCGCGTCGAGCAACACCCACCGCTGGTTCGGCGCCTACGGCCCCAGCAAGGCGGCGCTGGACCACCTGATGATGGTCGCCGCCGACGAGCTGGGCCCGTCGTCGGTGCGTGTCAACGGCATCCGGCCCGGGCTGACCCGTACCGACATGGTGGCGCCCATCATGGAGACCCCGGCGGTCAGCGAGGACTACCGGGACTGCACGCCGCTGCCCCGGGTCGGCGAGGTCGAGGACGTGGCCAACCTGGCGGTGTTCCTGCTCAGCGACGCAGCCAGCTTCATCACCGGTCAGATCATCAACGTCGACGGCGGCCACGGGCTGCGTCGCGGCCCGGACCTGTCCGGGATGCTGGAGCCGCTGTTCGGGGCCGAGGGGCTGCGCGGGGTCGTGTCGACCTAGCATCACCATGTCATGACTCTTTCCCCGGGCGGTCGCATCGGTCTTGCCGGAGCGGCGGTCGTCGGGGTCGCCTTCGGGATGGCCCGCTACGCCTACGGGCTGACGCTGCCCGACATCCGGGCCGAGCTGGGCCTGTCCGAGCTGGTGCTCGGCCTGATCGCCAGTGCCACGTTCGCCGGCTACCTGGGCGGCCTGTTGCTCGCGGGCCCGTTGGCCGCACGCCTGGGCTCGCGTGCCCCGACGACGGTCGGAGGGGCCTGCGGCGCGCTGGGCGCGGGGATCGTCACGGTCGCGCAGTCGCCCTGGCTGCTGGCCGTGGGAGCGGTGCTGGCCGGGGGCGCCGGCGGCTGGGTCTGGGCGCCCTACTCCGACATCGTCACCCGGACGGTGCCGCTACGCCAGCAGCCGAGGGCGCTGGCCATCATCACGACCGGCACCAGCGGTGGGCTCGTCGCGCTGGGCGCGCTGGCGATCCTGGCGGTGCTGGGCTCGTGGCGCCTGGTCTGGGTGGGCATCGCGGTGGCCGCGGTGGCCGCCGCCGTGGTGAACCTGCGCCTGGTGCCGCGAACCGAGCCGGCCGCACCCCCGGACGGGCACGGTGTCCGGGCGTTGGCCGGTGCGCTGCGCATCCCGGCCGGGTACTCGGTGGTGTACTTCGCGGCCATCGTCATCTACTTCACCTACGCAGCCGACGCGGTCGCCGGTAGCTCCCTGCCGGCGGCGGCCGTGCCCGCGCTGTACGTCGGGATCGGCCTCACCGGGGTGGTGGGGGTGTGGACGGGGGCGGCATCCCGGCGGCTGGGCAGCCCCAGGGTCGCGGCGCTGTGTCTGGTGACGGTGGCCGCCGCGTTGGCGCTGCTGGGGTCGGCCAGCGAATCACCGGTCGCGACGGCGATCTCGGCGTGCATCTTCGGCGTGGGGTACATGACCGGTTCGGCCGTGCTGGCGGTGTGGACCGCCGAGCTGGTGCCCGACCGTGCCGGGGCGGCGTTCACCGCCTGCCTGGTCGTGGGTGCCGTCAGCTCGGTCGCAGCGCCGGCCGTCGCCGGTGCGGTGATCCCCGTCCTGGGGCTTGCGGCGCTGCTCGTCGTCACCGCCGCGGTGTCGCTGCTCAGCGGGTTGGTGCTGATGGCGTACGGGCGGCCTGCTTGACCGCGTTGACGATGCCCTGGTAGCCGGTGCACCGGCAGAAGTTCCCGGACAGACCCTCGCGGATCTCCTCGTCGGTGGGGCTGGGGTTGTCCCGCAGCAGCGCGGTGATGCTGGTGACGAATCCCGGTGTGCAGAAACCGCATTGCAGTCCGTGGCAGTCGCGCATGGCGGCCTGCACCGGGGACAGTTCGCCGGACTCGTCGGCGATGCCCTCGACCGTGGTGACCTCCTGGCCCTGCGCCTGCACCGCGAAGATCAGGCAGGCCCGCACGGCCTGGCCGTCCAGCAGCACGGTGCATGCACCGCAGGCGCCGTGTTCGCAGCCCAGGTGGGTGCCTGTCAGACCGCACTTCTCCCGCAGATAGTCGGCCAGCGTCAGCCGCGGCTCCACCACGTGGCGGACCTGCTGGCCGTTCACGGTGATCTCGACCGGTGTCTCGTGCATCGTCACGCCACCCTCTCGCTCGCCGCCGCGAGCGCTGCCGAGAGCGCCCGGGCCACCATCGTGGAACCGACCCGGGCCCGGTAGGTCGAGGAGCCCTGCAGGTCGGCGGGAATGTCGTCGATTCCGGAGATGACGATCTGGCCGACCTCCCGGAGGCTGTCCTCGTCGAGTTCGCTCACCGTGCGGCCCAGCACCGCATCTTCTCCGGCGGTACCCCGCAGCGGCGTCGAGCCCAGGCCCAGCAGGCCGATCCCGCACCGCGACACCCGGTCCCGGCCGTCGAGTTCGACCGCGACCGTCGCGCCGGCGATCGCGAAATCGCCGTGCCGGCGGGCGAACTCCTGCACCGCGAACCCGCACCGGCCGCTCCACACCGGGAAGCGCACCGCGGTGAGGATCTCATCGGGGCTCAGCGAGGTCTCCCACAATCCGGTGAACAGCTCGCCGGCCGGGATGTCGCGGCGGCCGCGGGACGACAGCGCCTCGATCTGCGCGTCGAGCGCCAGCGCCACCGCGGCGTACTCGGCTGCCGGATCGGCGTGGGCGATGGCCCCGCCCAGCGTCCCCCGGGTGCGAATCTGGAAGTGGCCGATGTGCGGGGTCGCCAGGGTCAACAACGGGACCGAGTCGGCGACCTCGTCGTCCAGCCCGACCAGCGCATGCGAAGTCGTCGCGCCCACCCGCACCATGCCGTCGTCGAGGTCGATGCCGCACAGCTCGTCGACCCGGGAGATGTCGATCAGGTTCTCGAAGTGGGTCAGCCGCATCGCGAGCATCGGAACGAGGCTCTGGCCGCCGGCCAGGATCTTGGCGTCCTCGCCGAGCTCGGCCAGGATGTCGGCCGCCTCCTTGGCCGACTCCGGCCGGTGGTAGGCGAACGGGGCGGCCTTCATGAGGTGAGCCGCGACAGCGCGGCCAACAGGTCGTCGAGCGCCGGCGGGGTGTGGGAGGGCCGGCGGCGGCGCCGCCCGATCAGGAAGCCGGCCGCCAACCCCCCGGCGACGGCGGCCAGGACGGGCCCGTAGCGGCGGGCCATCGGCACCGCCACCACCTTGAACAGGTCGACGGAGTCGTTGGATGCCGATGCCTCGGCCGCGGTGGCCTGCCCGGCGGTGGCGGCCGTGGTCGCCGGTGCCGGCTGGCCGGTGCTCCCGCCGATCAGGTCGGCCTCCAGCCGGGCGGCGAACTGCGCGATCAGGTTTCCGGCCACGTCGGCCAGCACGCCGCGGCCGAACTGGGCGGCCTTGCCCGAGATCGTCAGGTCGGTGGTGATCACCACGCCGGTGACGTCGCCCTCGTCCTTGAGCTGCGCGGTGACCAGCGCGGTGGCGTTTCCGCTGCCTCTGGTCTCCTTGCCGGCGGCGCGGATGACCACCCGCTGGGCCGCCTCGTCCTTCTCGGTGAACGTGGCCTCGCCCTGGTAGGACACCGTGATGGGGCCGACTTTGACCTTGACGGCACCGGTGAAGTCGTCACCGTCGACCGAGAGCAGCTGCGCGCCGGGGATGCACGGCGCGACCCGCTGTACGTCGGTCAGCACCGTCCACGCGGTCGCCGCGGGAACCGGCACGCGAAACTCGTTGACTAGCTCCATGATCGCTCCACTCCAGCTCTAATTCTTGGCTTGCTCGATGGCCTCGATGATCGCTGCCGGGGTGGCCGGCAACCGGGTGATCGTCACGCCCAGCGGAGCCAGGGCGTCGTTGATCGCGTTGATCACCGCCGGCGTCGAGCCGATCGCTCCGCCCTCGCCGCAGCCCTTGTACCCGCCGACACCCGGACCGGGGATCTCCACATGGCCGTATTCGATCGCCGGCACCTCGGTCGCGGTGGGAAGCAGGTAGTCGACGAAGGTCGACGACAGCGGGTTGCCGTCGTCGTCGTAGGACATCTGCTCCAGCAGCGCCCCGCCGATACCCTGCGCGGTGCCGCCGGCGATCTGACCCTCGACCACGTTCGGGTTGATCATCGGGCCGACGTCCTCGCTGACGATGTAGCGGGTCAACGTCACCAGCCCGGTGTCGACGTCGACCTCGCAGGTACAGGCATGCGTGGCGTTGGCCCAGTGGATCGGGGCGGTGGGCGGTGCGGTGAACCGCGCGGTCGCCTCCAGCGAGGCCGAGATCCCCGGCGGCACCTGCTGCGGCTCGTAGTACGCCCGGTAGGCGATGTCGGCGAAGCTGACCGATTTCGAGGGATCTTGGCGCACAACCGCTTTAGACCCGGAAAGCTCGATATCGGAGGCCTCGGCGTTCAGCTGCGCGGCGGCCATCGCCACGATCTGGTCGCGCAGCACCGCACCCGCCTCGCTGACCGCTCCGGCGGTCATCGGGCCGCTGCGGCTGCCCTGGGTGCCCGCCCCGTAGGGCGTCACCGCGGTGTCGCCCTGGATGGTGGCGACGTCGTCGATGTCGGCGCCGAGCACGTCGGCGGTCAGCTGCACCACGGTGGTCTCGATGCTGTTGCCGGTGGAGCCGCCGTTGACGTAGACGTTGATCTTGCCCGTCGACTCCATCCGGATGGTGGCACCCTCGGAGGCCAGATGCCCGGTCGCGGCGCCGGTCGGCTCGATGTAGGCCGAATAGCCCAGGCCCAGGTATCTGCCTTCGGCCAGCGCATCGGCCTGTATCTTGCGGAAGCCCTCGTGGTCGAGGATCTTCACCGCCTGCTCGAGGGTGTCCGCGGGAGCGACGTGGTCATAGGGCATGCCGTTGGGATTGAAATACGGCATCTCGTCTCCGCGCAGGATGTTGCGCCGGCGCAACTCGAGCGGGTCGATGCCGATCTTGCGCGCGCCGATGTCGAGAAGTATTTCGCGGGTGAGGGTTTCGTACTGCCACGGCCCCCGGTAGGCGGCCAGCCCGGCAGTGTTGGAGAACACCGTCTGGTAGTTGAAGCTGGCCTTGGGCACCCGGTAGGGCCCGGGGAAGAACATTCCGATCGCCGCGGTGGTCAGCACCGGGTAGGGCGTGGGGTAGGCGCCGACGTCCTGGATGAAATCGATGTCGGCCGCCAGGATGGTGCCCTCGTCGTCGAAGGCCATCCGCACGTTGCCGTCGACGTGGCGGGCCTGCCCGGCGGCCATCAGATTCTCCCGCCGGTCCTCGATCCACTTGACCGGGGCGCCGACCTTGCGGGCGGCCAGCAGCACGCACATGTCCTCGCGCATCGGGACGACCTTCTGGCCGAACCCGCCCCCGGTGTCGCGCATGATCACCCGGACATGCTGGGCCGGGATGTCGAGCAGCCGGGCGGCGAACGCGCGCAGTTCGTGCGGGGTCTGGGTGGACGCCCAGATCGTCAGATCCCCCGAGGTGGCCTGCCAGTCGACGACCATGCCGCGTGTCTCGATCGGCACCGGCGCGTGGATCTGCTGGTAGACGTGCGCCGAGGCGACGTGCGCGGCCGCGGAGAACGTCTCCTCGTCCGGCGGCGCGCCGCCCATGCCGCCGGCGACGTTGTCGGGGTATTCGTCGTGCACGACGGGAACACCGGCGTCCGCACCCCCGACCGCGCGGGTGAAATCGGCGATCGCGGGAAGCGGTTCGTAGTCGATGTCGATGTGTTCGACGGCGTCCTCGGCCAGATATCGGCTCTCGGCGATGACCAGCGCGATGGGGTCGCCGACGAACTTCACCTCACCCTCGGCGAGCGGCGGGCGGGGCGTGTCCGGGATGTCCTTGCCGGCGACGGCGTGCCAGGCCTCGCGGACATCGGGGTTCAGGTCGGCGGCGGTCAGCACGGCGTGGACGCCGGGCAGAGTCAGCGCGGACGAGGCGTCGAACCGGCTGATCTTCGCCCGGGCGAACGGGCTGCGCACGAAGCACGCGTGCAGCATGCCCGGCCGGTTGATGTCGTCGACGAACGAGCCGTGACCAGTGAGAAGGCGGCCGTCTTCGACGCGGGCGACCCGGCGGCCGGCGTAGCGCGCGGTGACGGTGTCGGTGCCGGTATTGACGGCGGTGTCGGTCACTTCGATCACTCCCCTCTGCACTTGGAGAGTGACGTTATCGCATTCGAGAGAGACATTTCCACCATTAATGTCTCACCAGGGTTCGGTCAGGCCTCGTGGTGGATACGCCCGTCTAGGCCGGCCAGCGGCCGGCCGCTGCCGCCCCAGCGCGCCGCGATGATCTCCGCGGCGATCGAGACGGCCGTCTCCTCCGGTGTGCGGGCGCCCAGGTCCAGGCCGATTGGGCTGTGCAGTCGCGACAGATCGGCCTCGGTCAGCCCGTTCTCGCGGAGCCGGCGCAGCCGGTCTTCGTGGGTGCGGCGCGAGCCCATCACGCCGATGTAGCCCACCGCGGGCAGGCGCAGCGCGACCTGCAGCACCGGCACGTCGAACTTCGGATCATGGGTCAGCACGCAGATCGCCGTGCGTTCGTCGACGCTGCCCTGGGCGACCTGGTCGGCCAGGTAGCGGTTCGGCCAGTCGACCACCACGTCCTCGGCGGCGGGGAAGCGCGCGGGGGTGGCGAACACCGGTCGGGCGTCGCACACAGTGACCCGGTACCCGAGCAGGGCGCCCTGGGCGGCCAGTGCGGACGCGAAATCGATGGCGCCGAACACCAGCATCCGGGGTCGGGGTGCATGGCTGGCGACGAACACCTCCATGCCCGCCTCCTGGCGCTGGCCGTCGGGACCGTAGGACAGCACCACCGACTGCCCGGCGGCGAGCAGCCCGCGGGCGTCGTCGGTGACCGCGGCGTCGACGCGGGCGGAGCCCAGTGTTCCCCGGGTCGAGTCGGTTCCGACGATCAGCCGCATCCCGACCCGGTCGGGGTCGGGATGGACGATGACGGTGGCAACCGCGACGGCCCGGTGCGCGGCGATATCGTCGGCGACCGCCTCCAGCTGCGGAAAAGTGTTGCGCGACACCGGTTCGGTGAACACGTCGATGATGCCGCCGCAGGTCAGTCCCACCGCGAAGGCGTCGTCGTCGCTGACACCGTAGCGCTGCAGTTCGGGTCGACCGCTGGCCACGACGTCGTTGGCCAGTTCGTACACCGCGGCCTCGACGCAGCCGCCCGACACCGAACCCGCCACGGTGCCCCCGGGTGACACGACCATCGCGGCACCCGGCGGGCGGGGCGCCGAGCGCATGGTGCGCACCACGGTCGCCAGGCCCGCCGTGCCGCCGGCACGCCACACCGCCAGCAGGTCGTCGAGTACGTCGCGCACCAGCGCAGTGTATGCCTACGCTGCAACCATGAGAGTCGGGCGACGGATCGTTGCGGTGTGCGGCATGGTGATTGGCGGCTTGCTGACCAGCGCCGTGCCCGGGGGAGGCGGGCAGGTGTCGGCCTCGCCCGTGCCGCCGGTGTCCGATGCGGCCCGTGCCGTCGGCTTCGTCGACGTGCGCAGCGTGGTTCCCGACGCGGTGATCGATCTGCGGTACGCGACGACCGAGAACTTCGTCGGCGCAGCGCTCTACCCGGCAACCGCACGCTGCCTGGTCCACGAGTCACTGGCGCCGGGCCTGCGCACGGCGGCCGACCTGCTGCGCCGGGGCGGCGAGCGGTTGGTGTTCTGGGACTGTTACCGGCCGCATTCGGTGCAGGTGGCGATGTTCAACGTGGTCTCGGACCCGACATGGGTCGCCAGGCCGGGTTCCTACTCCAAGAGTCACGAATCGGGCCGCTCGGTGGACGTCACGCTCGCCGGGGCCTACGGCTTGGTGGACATGGGCACCGGGTTCGACGACTTCACCGCACGCAGCCATGTCGACGCCGTCGCCGGGGTCAGTGCCGCGGCGCAGGCCAACCGGGCACGGTTGCGCGCGGCGATGACCGCCGGCGGCTTCGCGCCGTATTCGGCGGAGTGGTGGCACTTCGACGGCCCCGGGGCCGCGGTGCAACGCCCGATCATCGACGTTCCGCTGGGATAGGTGATTCGATGGTGCAGTGCGCACATTCATCGCCGCGGCCCTGCTGTTGGTCGCAGCGCTGTCGGGGGGATGCGGCACGGCCGGAGCGCCGGATTCGCTGGTCGACGATGCCGGGTACCACGTCCGTGGCAGCGCCGTCTACTACTTGAATCCATTTCCCGGTAAGGCTTTTGAGGTCGACGGGGCCGATGCGGCCACCTTCGAGATCATCGACCGGATCTACGCCCGCGACAGCGGCCAGGTCTACATCAACGGCCACGCCCTGCCGGGGGCTCAAGCCGGGTCGTTCGAATTGTTGGATCGGCCCGGCTACTCCAAGGACAGTCGGCGGGTCTATCAGCACGACCAGCCGATCAGCACGGACCCGGGGCGTTTCGAACTGCTCGACGGCGGTCTGTCCCGGGACGGCAGCCGGGTGTACGCGGCCGACGGCACGGTCCTGTCCAACGATCCGCAGGAATTCGAGATCGTCTCCGATCGCGGCGACTATCTGTTCGCCAAGGACAGCGGATCCGTCTACGTCAACGGCAAGCCGATCCGCGGGGCGGCCCCGGAGACCTTCGAGGTGCTCTCGGGCGGGTACTCCCGCGACGCCGAGCATGTGTTCTACTCCGACGACCGGATCGACGGCGGCGACGCCGCCGCTCTGCGGGTTGTCGAAGGACCGTATGCCGTTGACTCCCAACGGGTCTACTGGATGGGTCAGGCCGTCGACGGTGCCGACCCGGGTTCTTTCGAGGTGCTCAACGCCAACTTCGAATGCTCGGCCGACGCCACCGGCGCCTACTACCGGGACATGGTGATCCCGGGTGCCGACCCGGCGCAGTTCCCGGCCGGCCGGGCGGTCACCGGCTGTTCGGCGCAGTCCATCTCGTTCGGCGACTGAGCGACTCTGCACACATCGTCGATGCCGCGGGGGCGTTCACTCGCTGCCGACACCGTGATGGACACGGAATAGATTGTCCGGGTCGACCCGCTGCTTGACGGTC
The DNA here is from genome assembly GCF_056160785.1 of Mycobacterium sp. ABE4_509. Taxonomy (NCBI): domain Bacteria; kingdom Bacillati; phylum Actinomycetota; class Actinomycetes; order Mycobacteriales; family Mycobacteriaceae; genus Mycobacterium; species Mycobacterium sp. ABE4_509. The sequence goes on from NZ_JBSWXU010000093.1 coordinate 13,053, forward strand.
AGCAGCCGCTCGTAGTTGGTGCCCCAGAACGCCTGCTGCCAGTCGGGTTCGAAGTAGTCGGCCTCGTTGGAGTAGGTGCCCGCGCCCGGGGTGGCGGCACGGATGATCCCGATCGCGGTGTCAGCCGCCCGGGCCGCCCGGCGCCCCGCCTCGAGGTCGGGTTCGTGGCCGGCGATGCCCGGGAAGGCGGCCTCCTGCTGGGCGCCGATGGTGGCGAATGCGGCCGCGTCCAGGACCGCGGGGTTGATGCTGGTCTGCCGCTCCCTGGCCAGCACCTCCTCGGAGGCGCCTGCCAGGCCCTTGTTGACGTGCAATGTCACCCGGCCGAGCCGGGACGCCTCGTAGAGCGTGTCGACCAGGGCGCCGGGGGTGTCGACGAACATGCCCAGCGGGATCCACCGGGACAGGTAGCTGAAGATGAACTGCGCCACCTCGCCCTGGTTGCTCGTCCACCAGAACTGCCCGGGCGGCTGGTCTGGGCGTGGGTCGACGGTGACGAGCCCGGGGTCGGCCTGCTCCCAGTAGTCGGCGTTCCACAACACCTGGAACGGATGGCTCTGGAATTCGAGGTCGACGGTGGCGATCCCGTCCGACTCCAACGCCGAGGTGAACGGCTCGAACACCGCCTCGGCGCGCTCCGGGGGCAGGTCGAGCCACACCATCGAGAAGGTGAGCGAATTGTCCGGCCTGATCGCGATCTGTTCCCCCCACGACCCGTCGATCAGCGCTTCGCCGAAGAACCGGACGAACCGGTCGAGCAGCTCCCGGAAGGCGTCGTCGTCGGCGGCGGTGATGGTGCCGCCCAACGCGCCGACGATCCGCGGTATCGGGTGGGCGAGGTAGGTGATGCGGCTGACGATGCCGAACGTGCCGCCACCGCCGCCGCGCAGCGCCCAGAACAGATCCGGGTCCTGGAACTCGTTGACCACGCGGACCTGCCCGTCGGCGGTGACGACCTCCATCTCGAGGACACCGCCGGCGCCGCTGCCGAACCGCTTCGAGAAGTTGCCGAACCCACCCCCGAGGGTGAAGCCGCCACAGGCGCCCACCGAGGTGCAGCCGCCGCCCTGCACGTAGAGCTCGGCGTCGGTGGCAGCCTGGTAGACCTCGAGCCATCGGGCGCCCGCGGCGGCGCTGACCGCCGGCGAGGGCGGGCTGCCGGCCGGCGCCCCCGCGGGGCGGAAGTCCCGGTGCACGGTGACCTCGCGCATGTTGTGGGTCCACACCAGCAGCGAGTCCGCGGCGTTCGACCGGCCGAGGTAGTCGTGGCCGGTGCCCTTCACCGCCAGACGGATCTGGTTCTCGCGCGCGAAATCGACCGCCGCGGCGATGTCGCCGGCGTCGCGGGCGGCCACCGCATAGGGGCTGACCTGGTTGGTCCACGCGTCCAGCCAGCCGTTGGTCTGGGTGGCGCCGGGCTGTTCCTCGATCCAGAACGGGTTGGTCATGTTCGACAACGCCGTCGAACACGCGTTGCCCGCCGCATCGGCCCGGCACGGCTGCAGCGGCGATTCCACGCTGATGAGCCGATCGCCGACCTTGTCGCGCAGAGCCGCCCAACGGCTCTCGTCGGGCATGCCGCCGTTGGGATCAGGGCCGGTGGGTGACGTGCCGGCGCCGCCGCCGTCCGACGGTGAACAGGCCGCGAGCACGGCCAGAGCGGACACCGCCGAGGTGGCGGTCAGGAAGTTCCGGCGGGAGAACAGGGAGTCGATGTGGTCGCCAGCCATACTGGGTGGACCGTAGCGCAGACGGGGCTGGCGGTTGACGGAAGTGCCGAAACTGTGCAGCCTTCGTCAGGATCCCACGGTGCAGGAGGCCCACGTCGATGACGGAGACGACCCGGGACATGTCGACCCGCCTTGCGGTCGAGCGCACCCGGCTGGCCCACGAACGCACCCTGATGGCCTGGATCCGGACCAGCACCTCGCTGATCGCCTTCGGGTTCACCATCTTCAAGTTCTTCGAGTACCTGTCCTCGGCAGAGGAACTGAACCGGAAGGTCCTCAGCCCGTGGCTGGTCGGGATGCTGATGATCTTGCTGGGGATCATCGCGCTGGCGGTGGCCAGCGGGCAGCACTTCAGCGAGATGAAGGCGCTTCGCGCCGAGGCGGGCCCGCTGCCGAGGTCGCTGGCCGGATTCATGGCCGTCCTGATGACGGTGCTGGGCCTCGTCGCGCTGCTCGTGGTGGCACTGCGGATCTGAGCCCCGGCACACGCGACGGAAGGTGGAGCCCCCTGTCAGGATTGAACTGACGACCTACGCTTTACAAGAGCGTTGCTCTACCACTGAGCTAAGGAGGCCTGGCCGGTCAAGCCTATCGGGTCAGTCCTCGACGTCGATAATCCGCTGCGTGGTCACCGGCCGCGACGTCGGACGGCTGCGCGGGCGCCGGCCGGGCAGCGGGATGCGATCGGCGATGTTGCTCAACGGGTTGACCACCTGGCTGAGCACGATCACCGCTTCGCGCAGCGCCTCGATCGTCGGCTCCAGCGCCTCGAGCCCCGGAGCCAGCCGGTTCAAGGTGTCGGCGACATCGGCGAGTTGCTCGAGCGGCCCGTTGCGCGCGGTGAGCTTGTCGATCAGCCCGTCCTCGGCGAGCAGCCGGTCGGCCAGCCCGTCCTCGGCCAGCAGCCGCTCCACCAGGCCCTCCTCATCGAGCAGCTGATCCACCAGCCCGTCCGGTTCGATGGCCCGCATCAACCCGCCGTCCTCCTGGGTGAGCCGGTCGAGCACGCCGCCCGGCGCGGTCAACCGATCCACCACGCCACCGGGCTTGAGCAGCCGGTCCAGCGCACCGTCGGCGGCCAGCGCGCGCCCGAGTGGCTGGTCCTCGTCCATCAGGCGGGCCAGCCGGTTCGCCCGCTCGACCGCCTCCTCGATACCCAGCACCTGCGCCATCGACGTCGGGCGGGCCCCGCGAACGCCGTCTGTGTCCTCACCGAGCGTGCGATGTGCCATCTCCAGCGCGCCGGTGGCCACCGTGATGCCGGCGTCGGCCACGGCCAGACCGGCCTTGACGGGGGCGAACGCGAGGCCGGTCAGGGATTTGCCGAGGTTCATTCGCCCAGTCTATGAATTGCGCAAGGGGATATTCACAGGAAGTGCACAGCTAGCGTCCAGCGTATTTCCATCGGTTCCGACGATCATTGACAGCTATGGCCATGCCCGTACCGGAGAGTGTTCCCGAGGCCCGCGTGCTCGTGGTCGACGACGAAACCAACATCGTCGAGTTGTTGTCGGTGAGCCTGAAGTTCCAGGGCTTCGAGGTGTACACCGCATCCAGCGGGCCCACCGCGCTGGACCGGGCACGTGAGGTGCGTCCGGACGCGATCATCCTCGACGTGATGATGCCGGGCATGGACGGATTCGGGCTGCTGCGGCGGCTGCGTGCCGACGGTATCGACGCGCCGGCGCTGTTCCTGACCGCGCGCGACTCGCTGCAGGACAAGATCGCCGGGCTGACGCTCGGCGGCGACGACTACGTGACCAAGCCCTTCAGCCTCGAAGAGGTCGTGGCCCGGCTGCGGGTCATCCTGCGCCGCTCCGGCCGGACCGTCGCCGAGCCCCGCACCTCCCGGCTCACCTTCGCCGACATCGAGATCGACGAGGACACCCACGAGGTGTGGAAGGCCGGTGAACCGGTGTCGTTGTCGCCCACCGAATTCACCCTGTTGCGCTACTTCATCATCAACGCGGGCACGGTGCTGTCGAAGCCCAAGATCCTCGACCACGTGTGGCGCTACGACTTCGGCGGTGACGTCAACGTCGTCGAGTCCTACGTCTCCTACCTGCGCCGCAAGATCGACACCGGCGACAAGCGGCTGCTGCACACGCTGCGCGGCGTCGGCTACGTGCTGCGCGAACCCAGGTAGCCACGCTGGACAATGGTGGCGTGACAGCTCGGGTCAGGCGCGGCATCCCGCTTCGGGTCGGACTTGTCGCGGCCACCCTGGTGCTGGTCGCGCTGGGCCTGCTGGCCTCCGGCATCGCGGTGACCACCCTGCTGCAGCACAGCCTGATGAACCGGGTCGACGACACGCTGCTCGACGCGTCACGGGGCTGGGCGCAGGTGCCGCGCCGGCTGCCGACCACCCCGGTCGAGCCGAACCCGGCGCGCCCTCCGTCGGACTTCTACGTGCGCGGCATGGATCCCGACGGCCACATCTGGATGGCCGTCAACGACCGGCACACCGAACCGGCTCTGCCCGCCGACAACGACGTCGGGCCCGTGCCGGTGACCGTGGGCTCGATCGACGGCTCCGATACCCAGTGGCGGGCGATGACGGTGCGCGGTCTGAGCGGTGAGCTCACCACCGTGGCTATCGACCTGTCGAACGTGAACTCCACCGTCACCGCGCTGATCTACGCCCAGATCGGCATCGGCGCCGCGGTGCTGATCGTGCTGGGGGTCGCCGGATACGCCGTCGTGCACCGCAGCCTGCGCCCGCTGGTCCAGGTCGAGCAGACCGCGGCGGCCATCGCCGCCGGTCAACTCGACCGCCGGGTGCCCGAACGCGATCCGCGCACCGAGGTGGGGCGGCTGTCGCTGGCGCTGAACGGCATGCTGGCCCAGATCCAGCGAGCGATGGCCTCCTCGGAGCAGTCCGCGGCCCAGGCGCGCAGCTCCGAGGATCGGATGCGCCGCTTCATCACCGACGCGAGCCATGAGCTGCGGACCCCGCTGACCACGATCCGGGGTTTCGCCGAGCTCTACCGGCAGGGCGCCGCCCGAGACGTCGAGATGCTGATGGGCCGCATCGAAAGCGAATCGCGCCGGATGGGCCTGCTGGTCGAGGATCTGCTGCTGCTGGCCCGCCTCGATGCCCAGCGCCCGCTGGAGCGGCACCCGGTGGATCTGCTGACGCTGGCCACCGACGCGGTCCACGACGCCCAGTCCATCGCGCCGCGACGGCGTATCCGCCTGGAGGTGTTCGACGGTCCAGGGACCCCGGAGGTGCTCGGCGACGACGCCCGACTGCGGCAGGTGTTGGGCAATCTGATGGGCAACGCGCTACAGCACACCCCCGAGACGGCCGGAGTGACGGTGCGGGTCGGTACCGAAGGCGCCGAAGCGGTGATCGAAGTGTGCGACGAGGGGCCGGGGATGTCGGCCGACGACGCGCAACGGGTGTTCGAGCGGTTCTACCGGGCCGACTCGTCACGCACCCGGGCCAGCGGCGGCACCGGGCTGGGGCTGTCCATCGTCGACTCGCTGGTCTACGCGCACGGTGGCCGGGTCGCGGTGTCCACCGCGCCCGGTCAGGGGTGCCGGTTCCGGGTCGGACTGCCCCGCATCGCCGACGCGGCGGTGCTCAGCCCAGCTCAGCCAGCGCAGCCTTGATCCTGGCCTGCGCCTCGTCCAGCGACTCCGCTGACGGGTTGCGCTCGACGTTGGCGAAGCCGAAGTCCGCCAGGTCCCGTGCCGGGAACACGTGCACGTGCAGGTGCGGCACCTCCAGACCGGCGATGATCACCCCGGCACGCTCGGCGTCGAAGGCCTTGCACACCGCCTTGCCGATCAGCTGGGACACCTCCATGACGCGGCTGAACGCCGCGGGGTCGACGTTCTGCCACTGGTCGATCTCGGCACGCGGCACCACCAGCGTGTGGCCCTGGGTCATCGGCTCGATGGTCAGGAACGCCACCGCGTCGTCGTCGGAATAGACGAATCGACCGGGAATCTCGCCGTTGATGATCTTGGTGAAGATGCTCGCCATGCTCCGAGCATTCCAGGCGCACCTTCGGCACGAAAGTGTGGCCCCGGGCCATCCCGGTCGGCTCCGGCTACGAATGCCTCACATGGATAGCAACAATCTGAGCCAGCTGCTGCTGGCCTCCCCGTTGGGTGTCGTTCCGGCGATCGTCATGGTGGTGCTCACGGCACTGACGATGCGTTCGGTGATCAAGCGTGAGCAGGCGATCATCCCGCCCCGCCGTCCCGCCTCGGCGGTCCAGGCGGCCTACCGGAGCCGCTGGCGCAGTCGCCCGTCAGCCTGACCGGCGGGAGAAAAGCGGCGAAGCGGGCGGACATCCCGCCCGTCCTGGATAGCCTGTCCGGATGCTTGGACTGATGCAGGACCGCCCGCTGTTGATCTCGTCGCTGATCGAGCACGCGGCGTGGTTCCATCCCGATGCCGAGATCGTCTCGCGGCTACCCGAAGGTCCGGTCCGGCGGACCACCTGGAGCCAGGTCTGCGACCAGTCCAAACAGGTCGCCAACGCGCTGGCGGGGCTCGGCATCGAAGCCGGCGATCGCGTCGCCACGCTGGCCTGGAACAGTGACCGCCACCTGGCGCTGTACTACGGCGTCTCCGGCTGCGGTGCGGTCATGCACACCGTCAACCCGCGGTTGTTCTCCGAGCAGATCGCCTACATCATCAACCACGCCGAGGACCGGGTGTTGTTCTTCGACGTCACCTTCGCCGGGATGGTGGGGGAGCTCGCGGCCGAACTGCACACCGTCGAGCACTACGTCGTCATGACCGACCGCGCCCATATGCCCGAGATCCCCGGCATCCCCGCCTACCGGCTGCTGTGCTGGGAGGAACTGATCTCCGCGCAGTCCACCCACTACGTCTGGCCGGAGTTCGACGAGAACAGCGCGTCGTCGTTGTGCTACACGTCGGGCACCACCGGAAACCCGAAAGGCGTTCTCTACTCACACCGTTCGACGGTGCTGCATGCGATGCTGTCGCTGTCGCGCGACACCTTCGACATCCACAGCGGTGCGACGCTGCTGCTGGTGGTGCCGATGTTCCACGCCAACGCCTGGGGGACGCCCTACTCGGCGGCGATGGTCGGCGCCAAGCTGGTGCTGCCCGGGCCGCATCTGGACGGTGAAAGCGTCTACCGGCTGATGAAGGACGAACACGTCACCACCATGCAGGGCGTGCCCACGGTGTGGCTGCTGCTGTTCGGATACCTCGACGAGCACCCCGAGATCGATGCCTCCGAGCTCGACCTCGAGTGGGCCGGCATCGGCGGATCGGCGTTGCCGAAGTCGATGCTGGAGCGGATCGAAGGCGACCTGGGTGCCGAAGGCGGGCAGGGCTGGGGGATGACCGAGACCAGCCCGATCTGCGTGGTGAGCCGGCTGCTGCCCAAGCACCGTTCGCTCGGCGTCGCCGAGCAGCAGCAGATCAAACTCAAGCAGGGCCGCGGCGTCTACGGTGTCGAACTCAAGATCGTCGACGAGAACGGCGACCGGCTGCCCTGGGACGGGAAGGCTTTCGGTGAGGTGTGGGTGCGCGGGCCGTGGATCGCCAGCGGCTACTACAAGGGCGAGGGTGGCGACAAGCTCGACGCCGAAGGTTTCTTCCCCACCGGCGACATCGCCACCATCGACCCCGACGGATATCTGCAGCTGGTGGATCGCGCCAAGGACGTCATCAAGTCCGGTGGCGAATGGGTCAGTTCGATCGATCTGGAGAACGCGGCGATGAGTCACCCGGCGGTCGCCGAGGCCGCCGTGATCGCGGTGCCGCACCCGAAGTGGCAGGAGCGCCCGCTGCTGGTCGTGGTCACCCGGGAGGGCCACAGCGTCAGCCGCGACGATCTTCTCGACCACCTCGCCGAACACGTCGTGAAATGGTGGCTGCCCGATGACGTGGTTTTCGTCGACGAACTGCCGCACACCGCGACCGGCAAGGTGCTCAAGAAGACGCTGCGCGAGCAGTACCGGGACCGTCCGCTGCCCACTAGCTGAGCTTGGCCACGCCCGCCGAGATCTCCTCGATGGTCCACGGCGGTGTGTCGTGGTGGTCGCGGTAGGCCACGATCGACGGAGTCTGGCGGTCGAAGCGTCCCACGAATCCGCCTGCGGCGATGAAGATCTGGCCGGTCACCTGCCGAGCCAGGTCGCTGACCAGATAGCCGTATGTGGGCGCGGCGTAGTCCGGCGGGGCCGCGTCCAGCGCACCCTGATAGCTCACGTCGTCGAGCAGGCCGCGGCGGTTGAGTGCCCCGATGTGGGCTTCGTAGTCGGGCCCCTGCGACAGCCGGGTCCTGGCACCGGGGCACACCGCGTTGGCGCGCACCCCGTGCTCGGCGAGCTCGGCGGCGATCGCCAGCGTGAGGGAGTTCACCGCCCCCTTGCCGGCGGGATACCCGGTGCCGCCGTAGTCGCCGAGGAAGGCGAACGAGCTGGTGTTGACGATGGCGCCGCCGCCCTGGGCCACCATCCGCGGCGCGGCCGCCCGGCACGTTTCGAACGTGGTGCCGAGGTGCGCGTCGAGCAGGTCCCGGAACTGCGCGCTGGTGACGGTGAGGATCGAGGAACCCGGCGGCTCGGCCGTGCCGGCGCAGTTGATCAGGATGTCGATCCGGCCGAACTCCACCACGCAACGTTCGATCAGCGCATCGGCGACCGCCGGGTCGGCCGGCGATCCGGCATGCGCGAGCGCCCCGGCGATGCCGCCGGCGGCTTCGGCGCAGACCGCCTCGTCGCGGCCGTTGAC
>NZ_JBSWXU010000094.1:0-21490 GCF_056160785.1 Mycobacterium sp. ABE4_509
GCGCTGGGCGGGTAGCTGGTCGGGCCGGTGGGGTAGGGGCGCGCGCCGCTGGGGTAGCCGCTCGGCGGCGGGCTGACCGGCGGGGGAGTCGGAGCCGGCTGACTCGGCCAACCGCTGGAGCGGCCGGCGACATGAATCGACGTCGTCGACGGCGGTCTTCCGGCCGAGCCCTGGTGGCGGCCGACCTCGAAGGTCAGCAGCGGGCCGTCGGGGTTTCCGAGGTGGATCTGCTGGCCGTCGGCGATGTCGACGGTGGGTACGCGTCGTCCGTTGACGAACATTCCGTTCAGCGACCCGTTGTCGACGGCGATCCAGCGGCCCTGGTCGAACCGCAGCAGCAGATGGGCCCGGGAGATCAACGGGTGGGCGATCCGGACGTCGGCGCGCAGATCCCGCCCGACCACGACGTCGTTGCCGGCAGCAAAGGTGCGTGTGGAACCGTCGTGCCGAACGGTCAGCGCAGGGGAAACTGGTCGGCTCACGGAGCCGCTCCGGCGGCGACACTAGACATCGCGACCAACTCTAGCCGCAGCGCCCGCGCGGGGGACTGCGCCCTGACGGTGTGGGTGATCTGTTGCGGCGCCGTTATCCGGCTGGGGGTGCAACGAATAGCCGCCCGACGGCGCGTCGGGGCCGGCGGCAACCCATTTAGAGGCAAATCTCTATTTTAGGGTGGAGCAATGCCGCGGCCCGCCCGATACTCCGCCGACTTCCTTCTCGACGCTGCCGCCGGCCTGCTCGCCGCCGACGGTCCGGGCGCGGTCACGATGTCGGCGGTGGCCCGAGCCGCCGGCGCGCCCAGCGGCTCGGTGTACCACCGGTTTCCGACCCGGGCTGCGCTGTGCGGCGAGTTGTGGGTGCGCACCGAGGAACGCTTCCAGGAACGACTGCTGCAGGCTCTGTCCAGCGCCGAGGACCCTCAGCAGCGTTGCGTCGCCGGTGCCCTGCGCACCCTGCAGTGGTGCCGGGAGAATCCGGTCGAGGCGTTCGTGCTGCTCGCCGGTCCCGACGCGCTCGCCCTGGGGGAGTGGCCGGAGGCGATCGGCGGCCGACGGAAACGGCTGCAGCGCAGGCTTCGTAGGGTTCTCTCGGAGCTGCCCGACGACGGCGGACGGCTCAGCGCCGCCCTGATCGACGTACCGGCCGCCATCGTGCGACGACATCTGCAGGCGCGGCGAGCCATTCCGCTGAGCGCGGACGCGATCGTGACGGACTGCGTCCGGGCGCTCATCGCCCCGGGCTGACCGGCGAGCCCGTCACGACGCAGTGGGTGTGGCTGTAGATGGTGGCCATGCACTGATTGCAGTGCGTGCACAACGATCTCACCGAGGCGCCGTCGGCCTGGATGCGGTTGACCAGATCGGGCTCGGCCAGCAGCGCCCGGCCCATCGCGACGAAGTCGAACCCCTCGGCCATCGCCAGGTCCATGGTCTCGGCGTTGGTGATGCCGCCGAGCAGGATCAGCGGCATGGACAGCTCGGCACGGAACAGCCGGGCGTCCCGAAGCAGGTAGGCCTCGCGATAGGGGTATTCGCGCAGGAACTTCTTCCCGGTCATCCGGATGCCCCAGCGCAGCGGCGGTCGAAACGCGCCGGCGAACTCCTTGATCGGAGCGTCGCCGCGGAACAGGTACATCGGGTTGACCAGCGAGCTGCCCGCGGTCAACTCGATCGCATCCAGCCCGCCGTCGTCCTCCAGCCACTTCGCGGTCTGCAGGGCCTCTTCGGTCGAGATGCCGCCGCGCACCCCGTCGGTCATGTTCAGCTTCGCCGTCACCGCGATCGGGGTGCCGGCCTTCTCCACCGCGCGCCGCACCGCCAGCACCGTCGCGCGCGCCACCTTGGCCCGGTTGGCCAGCGAGCCGCCGAACTCGTCGGTGCGCCGGTTGATCAGCGGCGACAGGAACGAGCTGGCGAAGTAGTTGTGTCCGAGGTGGACCTCGACGGCGTCGAAGCCGGCGTCGATGGCGTAGCGGGCCGCGTCGGCGTGCGCGGTCATGACGTCGTCGATGTCGTCGCGGGTGGCGTGCCGGGCGAACCGCATCGACAGCGGGTTGAAGAACCGCACCGGGGCCAGCGCGGTGGCCTTGTTCGACCGCGCGTTGGCGACCGGACCGGCGTGGCCGATCTGGGCGCTGATCGCAGCACCTTCGGCGTGGATCGCGTCGGTGAGCCGGCGCAGGCCCGCCATCGCCTCGGGCCGCCAGTAGATCTGCTTACCCTCGGTGCGCCCGCCGGGCGACACCGCCAGGTAGGCCACCGTCGTCATCCCGACACCGCCGGCGGCCGGCAGCCGGTGGTAGGTGATCAGATCGTCGGTGACCAGCGCGTTCGGTGTCGAAGCCTCGAATGTCGCGGCCTTGATGACGCGGTTGCGCAGCGTGACAGGGCCGAGCTTGGCGGCAGTGAACACATCGTTGTGGTCTGTCATGTCGCCGAGCTTGCCACGTGCCCTGTCAGAATGGCTGCCGTGGGTGCAATCACTTTGGACGGCAAGGCCACGCGCGACGAGATCTTCGTCGACCTGACCGAGCGGGTCGCGCGCCTCACGGCGGCCGGGCGCACGCCCGGGCTCGGCACGGTTCTGGTCGGGGAGGACCCGGGATCGCAGGCATACGTGCGGGGCAAGCACGCCGACTGCGCGAAGGTCGGCATCAACTCGATCCGCCGCGACCTGCCCGCCGACATCAGCCAGCCCGCGCTCGACGAGGTGATCGACGAGCTCAACGCGAACCCGGACTGCACGGGCTACATCGTCCAGTTGCCGCTGCCCCGGCATCTGAACGAGAACGCCGCGCTGGAGCGGGTCGATCCGGGCAAGGACGCCGACGGTCTGCATCCGATGAACCTCGGCCGGCTCGTGCTCAACGAGCCGGCGCCGCTGCCCTGTACCCCGCGCGGCATCGTCCACCTGCTGCGTCGCTACCAGGTCGAGATCGCCGGGGCACACGTGGTGGTCGTCGGTCGCGGCATCACGGTCGGGCGGCCGCTGGGGCTGCTGCTCACCAGGCGTTCGGAGAACGCGACGGTGACGCTGTGTCACACCGCGACCCGCCACCTGCCGCAGATCACCCGTGAGGCCGACATCATCGTCGCCGCCGCCGGGGTGCCACACATGGTGACCGCCGAGATGGTGCGCCCGGGCGCGGCCGTCGTCGACGTCGGAGTGAGCCGCGACGAGGCCGGCAAGCTGGTCGGCGACGTCGCGCCCGACGTCTGGGAGGTCGCCGGGCATGTGTCCCCGAATCCGGGCGGAGTCGGCCCGCTGACGCGCGCGTTCCTGTTGACGAACGTCGTCGAACGAGCCGAGGCGCAAGCCTCGTCGTGATGGTGTCCCGACGGCTGCGCACCCGCGGAGACGGCGACGCGGGCCTCGCCCGCAGGCTCTTCGCTGCGCAGTGGCCGATCCTGTCGGTCGGGCTCATCCTGGTTGCCGCGTTCGTCCTGGTGGCGTTCGGCTACTGGCGTCGCGGTGCGGCGGTCATGGCGGTCGGCGTCGGGGTGGCTTCGGCCCTGCGGCTGATGTTGTCCGAGGACCAGGCGGGGTTGCTGGCGGTGCGCACCCGCACGGTCGACGTGCTGACCACCGCGTCGGTCAGCGCGGCCATGCTCTACATCGCCTGGACCATCGACCCGCTGGGCACGGAGTGACGGCGTCCTCACGCGTGATGGACCTGGTTGCCGCCGTTGCGTTTGGCCACGTACATCGCTGAATCTGCGTTCTCGATGAGCTCGTCGATCAACTTCTTGCCCTCGCCAGGCGGCACCCGGTCGACCGCGGTGTTGCTGATCCCGACGCTGGCGGTCACCGAGTGAGGTAGACCCGCGATGTCGGCGCACACCTGCTGGACGGCGCCGTGGATGGGTCCGACGGGTCCGATCGCCGCGATCAGGAACTCCTCCCCGCCGGCGCGGCAGATGGCCGAACCCGGCGGACCCTGCTGGCGCAGCAGATCACCGACGGCGCGCAGGGCCTTGTCGCCGGCAGCGTGCCCCTCGGAGTCGTTGAGGTACTTGAAGGCGTCCAGATCGACCATTGCGACGACGAGTTCCTCGTCGGTCGCGGAGCCACTTTCCAGATGTCGGAGGATGACGTCGGTGAACCCCCGCCGGTTCAGCAGGCCGGTGAGGGGGTCGACGTCGGACCGCATCGCATAGGTGCCGATGGCTCGGGATGCACCGGCGATGGCCGAGGGCACCGAGACGTTCAGGAACACGATCAGTCCGAAAGCCGCGACGGCAGTGGACACATTCGTCTCGACCCCCAGTCGCCAACAGGTGGCCAGCGCGGTCGCCAGGGCAACCACGAGGTTGGCCAACAGCAGGCGGATGTTGTGGAAGAACGCAAGATATCCGCCGGTGACGGTGGTTGCCGTGCAGCCGAGCACGGCAAGAGCGGACACGGGCTGGGCCAAGCTCCATGCCGAGATGAACAGAATGCCTGCGACCATGGCCAGCGCAGATTGCCGTCGGGTTGGCCACCGGGTGAGCCAGAACGCCGTCATGAACGAGGCGAATGCAGCGAACAACGCGATCAGTGCATAGCCAGCCCCTGCCGGCAGATCCAGCGCCACCAACGAACTGCCGGTGATCAGCACCACCGTGGCCGACAGGATGGCCATCATCCATTGCGCCGAACGGCGCAGCCCGCGCTGGTTCAGGAACTGAGTGGTCCACTCGAACCGATCGGGATCGCTCCACCACCGCTTGATCAGTGCACCCAGGCGTCCCACCCCGCTCACGAGTCAAGATCAGCCGATTACCTTCGCCGGACAAATATAGAGCCATTTGCCTGTTCGATCGCGGGCTGTGCAGCCGACCGCGCGTCTCGATTCCGATCGAGCGTTTGGTTACTCGGGAGTAAGGGAATCCGGACGCTGCCGGTTTGTGATGCCTGTCACAGCCGGTGTGCTGTTCGAGGATGGCGGGAGGCCCGATGTCGGCGATCAAGGCGTTGGCCAGGTGGAGCACCGCTCCGGCCCGTGGGGTGCAGGCCTCCTCGGGACCGTGGGTCAACGTGGTGCGTGGCATCGCCGCGCGCGCCACCACCCCGCTGCTGCCCGACGACTACCTGTCGTTGCTCAATCCGCTGTGGTCCGCGCGCGAGCTGCGGGGCGAGATCCTCGAGGTGCGGGCCGAGACCGAGGACAGCGCGACCGTGCTGATCCGCCCCGGGTGGGGCTTCGCCGGTGACTACCGGCCCGGCCAGTACGTGGGCATCGGTCTGCGGGTCGACGGGCGGTGGCACTGGCGGTCGTACTCGCTGACCTCGGTCCCCGAACAGGACGGCGAGCACATCTCGATCACGGTCAAGGCCACCCCGGAGGGGTTTCTGTCGACCCACCTGGTCAGCGGTGTCGAACCGGGAACAGTGGTCAGACTGGCTTCTCCGCAGGGCGATTTCGCGCTTCCCGATCCGCCGCCGGCGGCGCTGCTTTTCATCAGTGCCGGCAGCGGCATCACCCCGATCATGGCGATGCTGCGTTCGCTGCGGGCGCGCCGGCAGCACCCCGACATCGTCCACCTCCATTCCGCGCCGTCGGCCGAGGCGGTGATCTTCGGTGACGAACTGCGCGCCCTGGAAAGCGAGCAGGACGGCTACCGGCTGCACCTTCAGCTCACCGTCGAGGACGGCAAGCTCGACTTCGCGGATCTCGACGGCATCGTCGCCGACTGGCGCGACCGCTCGACGTGGGCGTGTGGTCCGGCGGCGCTGCTCGACAGTGTCGAAAGCCTGTGGAACCGCCACGGTCTCGACGAGCAACTGCACATGGAGCGTTTCACCATCGCCGCCACCGACAAGGGTGGCGAAGGCGGCACCGTCAGCTTCGCGATCTCGGACAAGACCATCGAGGTCGACGGCGCGACGACGCTGCTGGAGGCCGGCGAACAGCTCGGAATCCAGATGCCGTTCGGCTGCCGGATGGGCATCTGCCAGACCTGCGTACTGCCGCTCGACGGCGGCCATGTCCGTGACATCCGATCCGGCGCCGAACACGGTGCCGGGGACCGGATCCAGACCTGCATCTCCACCGCGTCCGGCGACTGCACGATCAACATCTGAGAGGACAGCATGGCCATCACCGACATCAAGGCCTACGCGCACCTGAGCGACGACGACATCGATGCGCTGGCCGCCGAGCTCGACGCCATCCGCGCCGACGTGGAGGCCTCCCGCGGGGAGCGCGACGCCCGGTATGTGCGGCGCACGATCCAGCTGCAGCGGGCAATGGCCGCCGGCGGGCGCATCGCGCTGTTCGCCAGCAGCAGCCGGCTCGCGCGGCTGGCCGGCACCACGATGCTGGCCGGCGCCAAGATCATCGAGAACATGGAGTTGGGCCACAACGTCATTCACGGCCAGTGGGATTGGATGAACGACCCGGAGATCCACTCCACCGAGTGGGAGTGGGACACCGCGTGCCCGTCCGCGCAGTGGAAGCACTCGCACAACTTCGTCCACCACAAGTACACCAACGTGGTCGGGCTCGACAGCGATGTCGGCTACGGCATCATGCGGGTCACCCGCGACGAGCCCTGGGCGCCGTGGATGATCGGCAACCCGGTCTACAACCTGCTGCTGGGCACTCTGTTCGAGTGGGGTGTGGCGCTGCACCACATCGAGGCCGCCAAGATCCGCAAGAAGGAGAAGACGTGGGCCGAGGCGCGCAAGGACCTGCGGATCATGGGCACCAAGATGGGCAGGCAGGCCGGTAAGGACTACATCGTCTATCCGGCGCTGGCAGGCACCAACTGGAAGCACACGCTCAAGTGCAACGTGGTGGCCAACCTGGTCCGCAACTACTGGGCCTACATGGTGATCTTCTGCGGTCACTTCCCCGACGGTGCGGAGAAGTTCACCGTCGACGAGTTCGAGAACGAGACGCGTGGTCAGTGGTATCTGCGACAGATGCTGGGGTCAGCCAACTTTCGTGCGGGCCCGGTGATGGCGTTCATGAGCGGAAACCTGTGCTACCAGATCGAGCACCATCTGTTCCCCGATCTGCCGAGCAACCGGTACGCCGAGATCAGCGTGCGCGTCCGGGCGTTGTGTGAGAAGTACGACCTGCCCTACACCACCGGACCGCTGCTGCGCCAGTACGGCCAGTCGTTCTGGACCATCCTCAAACTCGCGCTACCCGATCGTTGGCTTCGCGCCGACGCCGACGAGGCGCCCGAAACCAACTCCGAACGCCGCTTCGCCGAGGTCTACGGCGAGATCTCCGAGACGGCGC
The DNA here is from genome assembly GCF_056160785.1 of Mycobacterium sp. ABE4_509. NCBI lineage: Bacteria > Bacillati > Actinomycetota > Actinomycetes > Mycobacteriales > Mycobacteriaceae > Mycobacterium > Mycobacterium sp. ABE4_509. The sequence goes on from NZ_JBSWXU010000094.1 coordinate 7,232, forward strand.
CGACGCCGGGCCGGCGACGCGGGCTGCGGACGGCGCTGCGGCAGCGGGCCGCCTAGGGCCGGGGGTCAGGTGGTGCCGGCGGGAACGATGTCGCGGGCAGCCAGGAAGCTCGGCCGCGGCCGGGCCGCGGCGAACGGCTCGACGAGCCCGTTGTCCACCGAGTTGAAGACCAGGAACACGTTCGACCGCGGGTACGGGGTGATGTTGGATCCCGAGCCGTGCAGCAGGTTCGCGTCGAACCACAGTGCAGAGCCCGCCGGCCCGGTGAACTGGTCGATACCGCGCTGATCGCAGGCCTTGATCAAGGTGTTCTGGTCGGGGGTTCCGATCTGCTGGGACACCAGCGACGCCGTGTGGTGGTCGTCCGGGGTCGCCCCGACGCACGGGTAGAACGTCTGGTGCGAACCCGGCATCACCATCAGCGAGCCGTTGAACGGATAGTTGTCGGTCAGCGCGATCGAACAGGACACGGCGCGGATGGCCGGCATGCCGTCCTCGGCGTGCCAGGTCTCGAAGTCCGAATGCCAGTAAAAACCGGTGCCGGTGAACCCCGGCATCAGGTTGATCCGTGCCTGGTGGATGTAGACGTCGCTGCCGAGCAGCTGACGTGCCACCGGGAGCACCGTGTCGAGGCCGACCACCTCGGCGATCAGATCGCTGAGCAGGTGCGGTTCGAACACCGAGCGGATGCTGCCGCTGGGCTCGCGGATGACCCGCGGATCGTCGCTGTCGAGCTCGGCGCCCAGCCTGTTGAGCTCCATGGTCAGCGGCGGCAGCCAGTCGGGACCGACGGTGCGGGGACGGATGAGATACCCCGCGTCGGCGAAGCCGCCCAGCGCCGTCTCGTCGAGTGGGCCCTGACTCGGGGTTCCCCACACACCGGGTTCGATGCGCGGGATCGGCGGGATCGCGTGGTCGAGTCGGGTCGGGTAGTTGTCGTCAGTGCGTTTGTTCATAGAGATACTTAGCTATTAGGTAGTCAAGCGATTTGGGCGGGTGGCGGGTAGGCCCCTGTCTCGTCGTGGACCTCGCGGCCGGTCACCGGTGGATTGAACACACACAGCATACGCATCTGCTCGTCGCAGCGGATGCGATGACGTTCGTGGCCGTTCAGCAGATACATCGAGCCGGCCTTCAGCGGATGTTCCTCACCGGTCTCCAGGTTGGTCAGGGTCCCGGAGCCCTCGACGAGCCAGACGGCCTCCACGTGGTACTGGTAGTGGAACTCGTTGACCGAACCGGCCTGGATCGTCGTCTCGTGGAACGAGAATCCGACCGCGTCGTCGGCGAGGATGATCCGCTTGGACCTCCAGGTGCCGTCCGACACGTCGCGCTCGGTCCCGGTGATCTCCTCAGTCGTGCGCACGATCATGGGTTGTCACTCCTCGGTTGTCGATATCGCTCAGCCGAGAGCGGCGGAGATAGACTCGTCGAGCACCTCGAGGCCGGAGGTCAGGTCGGCCTCGCTGGTGGTCAGCGGCGGCAGCAGCTTGACGACCTCGTCGGCCGGGCCGCTGGTCTCGGCGAGCAGTCCCCGGTCGAACGCGGCCCTGCAGACGGCGTCGGCCAGGTCGGCGTCCTCGAACTTCAGCCCCTGCACCATACCGCGACCGCGGGCGGTGATGCCGTCCCGGTTGGCGGCCATCTTCTCCAGATGCTCACGCACCAGGGCGCCCTTGGTCAGCGTCTCGTTCTGGAAAGTGTCGTCGCGCCAATAGGTTTGCAGCGCCTTGGTAGCGGTGACGAAGGCCGGGTTGTGACCGCGGAAGGTTCCGTTGTGCTCGCCGGGGGTCCACACGTCGAGGTCGCGGCGGAACAGCGTCAGCGCCATCGGCAGTCCGTAACCGCTGATCGACTTCGACAGCGTGACGATGTCAGGGGTGATGCCGGCCTCTTCGAAGCTGAAGAACGGCCCGGTCCGCCCGCAACCCATCTGGACGTCGTCGACGATCAGCAGGATGTCGCGCTTTCGGCACAGTTGCTCAAGTGCCTGCAGCCACTCGACCCGGGCGACGTTGACGCCGCCCTCGCCCTGCACGGTCTCGACGATCACCGCGGCCGGGCGGTTCAGCCCGCCGCCGGAGTCGTCGAGCACCCGCTCGAACCAGTGGAAGTCCTCGGTGACCCCGTCGAAGTAGTTGTCGTAGGGCATCGGGGTGGCGTGCACCAGCGGAATCCCTGCGCCGGCACGCTTCATCGAGTTGCCGGTCACCGACAGCGCGCCCAGCGTCATGCCGTGGAACGCGTTGGTGAAGTTGATGATCGACTCGCGGCCGGTGACCTTGCGGGCCAGCTTGAGGGCCGACTCGACGGCGTTGGCGCCGGTCGGGCCGGGGAACTGGACCTTGTAGTCCAGCTTGCGCGGCTGCAGGATCGTCTCGGAGAACGTCGTCAGGAACTCCGACTTGGCCACTGTGGCCATGTCCAGGGAGTGCACGATCTTGTCCGAGGACAGGTAGTCGATCAGTGCCTTCTTCAGCGCCGGGTTGTTGTGCCCGTAGTTCAGGGCGCCCGCACCGGCGAAGAAGTCCAGAAAACGGCGGCCGTCGGTGTCGGTGATCCAGGAGCCCTGGGCGGTATCCATGACCGTCGGCCAGCCACGGCAGTAGCTGCGCACCTCCGACTCGATCGTCGTGTACTCGTCGGGCAGGGTGGACTCGGAAAGTTTGGTCGACTCCGCAGTGATGGTCATGACATCCTTTCGTTCGACTTAGCGCAGTTGGTCGCTAGTTGTCGCGCGTGCCTTGTTGTCGCGCGTGCCTTGTCGTCTTACGTACTCAGCGGGGCCGTGATCGGGCCGATGCGCAGGACGGGTTCGTCCTCGTGCTCGCCATCGGGATCCAGGTCGGCGGCCAGGAAGCGTTCGTGCTCGCTCATCGGCACACCGTGGCGGCGGGCGAGCCCGCCGAACAATGCGCGCGATGAAGCGTTACTCGGTGCGACCGTCGCCTCGACCGTGATCGGGTGCCCGTTGCGTTCGCTTCGGACCCGATGCACGAGTGCGTCGAGCATGGCTCCGCCGAGTCCGGTGCCCTGCTCGGAGGCGGCGACCACGACCTGCCAGACGAACAGCACATCTGGTCGCTGCGGAGGGTGATACCCACCGACGAAGCCGCATACACGTCCATTTCGTTCACCGACGATGGACGTGTCGGCAAAGTCCGTCGACAGCAGCATGTAGGTATACGTCGAATTCAGGTCCAGAACCCCGCTGTCAGCAACGAGTCGGTGCACCGCCAGGGCGTCGGAAGCCTCCGGGCGGCGCAGGCGTCGCTGCGTAGCATCGGGACGCTGTTGCCCGTCTTTGGTGCTCTCGTCTGAAAGATCTTTCAGCGCAGGGTTGACCGATTCCATAACTAGTTAGCTGTCACCACCGAACACGTATCGCTTTTCAGAGTTTCAAATCATCGGTGAAACGAACGTATGCGAGGTGACACGCCGACTTCAAGTTGCGTCGCCCCCCGGCGGCGGGGGCCGGGTCCCAGCCTTGTCGTCCTCAACTGGGCAAACGCTCGGGAATCGGCGTTCAAAACCTGTGAGCGTATTGTTTCCGAATTGTTACATCGGGTGGATCGTTCAGGACAGCGTGGCGCGGATGCACACCGTGACATACGGCAGCGCCAGCCCGTTGCTGCTGGACAGGGCGGGATGGCTGGCCAGCAGACCGCGGACCTCGTCCAGGGTGCGGGCCCGCACATTCTCCGGCGAGGTGATGCAGTAGCTACGGGAGGCGACCAGATCGATCAGCGCCTGGGGGGTCAGATAGCTGGTCCACTCCACCTGGTGGCGGGCGATCTCGGCAAACGGCGCAGGCAGATCGACCGTCTGGCTGAACGGGTCGACCTCATGGCCGATGATGCGGCCCAGATCCTTGACCCAGCCGAGACGTTCGTCACGGTTGTTCCACACCAGTCCCAGCCGTCCCCCCGGTCGCAGCACCCGCGCCACCTCCCGCAGGGCGCGGTCGGGATCGAACCAGTGCCAGGCCTGAGCCACCAGCACCGCATCGACGCTGTCGTCGGGCAGCGGAATGTCCTCGGCGGTCCCCAGCAGTGCCGGGGTGTCGGGCAGCGCCCCGCTCAACAGCTCCAGCATCTCCGGGATCGGGTCCACCGCAACCACGGTCAGGCCGCGCTCGACCAGCCGCGTGGTCAGCTTGCCGGTGCCGGCGCCCAGGTCGAGAACGTCGAGCGGAGCTCCCCGGCCGGGCCCGTCGTCGGGCAGCAACCAGTCGATGGCTTCCGGAGGGTAGGACGGGCGGCCCCGCTCATACGCAGCGGCTTCAGCGCCGAAGGACAGTGAACGCGCCCTGGCGGTGTCGCTCACCGGTCAGCGAGGTCCAGCGTCCGGCGGATCAGCTTCCCGACCGCGTCGGTTTCCAGCAGGAATCCGTCGTGGCCGTACTTCGAGTCCACGACGTCGAGCCCGTCGCACCCGGGAAGCAACTCGGCCAGTTCGGCCTGCAGACGCAGCGGGTAGAGCCGGTCAGAGGTGATGCCGCCGACGATCGCAGGCACCCGGCAGTCGCGCAGAGCGGCTTCGATCCCGCCGCGGCCGCGGCCGACGTCGTGGCTGGACAGCGCATCGGTGAGGGTCACGTAGGTGCCCGCGTCGAACCGCGACACCAGTTTGCGGCCCTGATACTCCAGGTAACTCTGCACCGAGTAGCGGCCGCCGGTGCCGGGATCCTCACCGTCCTGCGGGTCGTTGCCGAACCGGTCGTCCAGCTCGGACTCGCCCCGGTAGGTGAGGTGGGCGAACCGTCTCGCGATCTGCATGCCCAGCTCGGGGCTGCGGCCGGTGCCGTAATAGTCGCCGCCGCACCAGTCCGGGTCGGACCTGATGGCCGCGACCTGGCTGCTCTGGGTGCCGATCTGGTCGGCCGTCGCCCGGGCACCGACCGCCAGCACCAGCCCGGCGCGCACGTTGTCGGGGTGGGCGATCATCCACTCCAGCGCCCGGGCGCCGCCCATCGAGCCGCCGATCACCGCGGCGACCTCGCTGATGCCGAGCCGGTCGAGCACGGCAAGATCCGCGGTGACCTGATCACGGATCGACACGGCGGGGAACCTTGAGCCCCAGGCATTTCCGTCGGGGGCCGGCGAACCGGGCCCGGTCGAGCCGCGGCACCCGCCGAGCACGTTGGTCGAGACGGCGCACCACCGGTCGGTGTCGATCGGCGCGCCCGGTCCGGCCACACCGTCCCACCAGCCGGGGGTCGGATGGTCGGGCCCGGCGGGCCCGGTGATGTGCGAATCGCCGGTCAGTGCGTGCAACACCATCACGACGTTGTCGCGGCTCGGGGACAACTCGCCCCAGCGCTGCACGGCGATCGACACGTCATCGATGACCTGACCGTTCTCCAGGGTGACCGATCCGATGTCGATGACGCCGACTTCACCCTCGGGTGGCAGTGCCACGCACTCTCGAACAACATCCACGATAGTCACGTCACCATCCTCAGAACGATGCAACTGTCTGCGGGTCGGCGACGGCCGAGGCGAACGGCTTCGCGGCGGTGAAGCCCTGGTCGAGGTCGGCGAGGATGTCGTCGATTCCCTCGATCCCGACTGCGAGCCGGACCAGGCCGGGTGTCACCCCGCTGGCGAGTTGCTCCTCGGCCGACAGTTGCTGATGGGTGGTCGAGGCCGGATGGATCACCAGGGAGCGGACGTCGCCGATGTTGGCGACGTGGCTGTGCAGCGTCAGCGCGTTGACGAACGCCTTGCCGGCCTCGATCCCGCCGGCCAGCTCGAACGCCAGCACCGCACCGGTTCCCTTGGGCGCAAGCTTCTTTCCGAGTTCGTACCACGGTGAAGTAGGCAGCCCGGCGTAGTTGACCGAGACGACGTCGGGGTGTCCGGCGAGGTACTCGGCCACCCGCTGGGCGTTGGCCACATGGCGTTCCAGGCGCAGGCTCAGCGTCTCCAGGCCCTGGGCGATCAGGAACGCGTTGAAGGGCGCGGCCGCCGAACCCAGGTCGCGCAGCAGCTGCACCCGGGCCTTGAGTGCGTATGCCGGCGGGCCCAGTTCGGCGAACACCACACCGTGGTAGCTGGGGTCGGGGGTGGTGAACCCGGGGAAACGGCCGTTGGTCCAGTCGAAGGTGCCGCCGTCGACGATCACCCCGGCGATGGCCGTGCCGTGCCCGCCCAGGTACTTCGTGGCCGAGTGCACGACGATGTCGGCGCCGTGGCGCAGCGGCTGGATCAGGTAGGGCGTCGCGATGGTGTTGTCGACGATCAGCGGCACCCCGACGTCGTGGGCCACCGCCGCGACGGCCGGGATGTCGAGGATGTCGATCTGCGGGTTGGAGATCGTCTCGCCGAAGAACGCCTTGGTGTTGGGCCGGGCCGCCGCGCGCCACGACTCCGGGTCATCGGGGTTGTCGACGAACGTCACGTCGATGCCGAGCTTGGGCAGTGAGTAGTGGAACAGGTTGTAGGTGCCGCCGTAGAGCCGCGGGCTGGACACGATGTGATCACCGGCGTTGGCGATGTTGAGGATCGCGAACGTCTCGGCGGCCTGGCCCGAGGCCAGGAACAGCGCCGCCACGCCGCCTTCCAGGGCGGCGATGCGCTGCTCCACCACATCGGTGGTCGGGTTCATGATCCGGGTGTAGATGTTGCCGGGCTCGGCCAGGCCGAACAGCGCCGCGGCGTGCTCGGTGCTGTCGAACGCGTAGCTGGTGGTCTGGTAGATCGGCAGTGCCCGCGCGTTGGTGGCGGAGTCGGGCGTCTGCCCGGCGTGGATCTGCTTGGTCTCGAACGACCACCGGGACGTCGGGTCGTCGCTGGGTACGTGTTCGCCGCTCATGTTGTTTCGGTTCTCCTCCGGACGGGCTCCTGTGATGGTGAGGTGATCGCTGTTGCGTTACCGACAACAGTGCATCGGTGACCTCGCCATCAGGTGTCCCTGTCTACTCAGGGGGCCCGTTCACGGCGGACCCGCGCTTGCCGCGTAGCCGGTTGTGGCTACTCAACCTGGTTCATCACCCGGGGCACCCCACCGCGGTTGGAGGGTTGCCGGCCAGCAAGCCGGGGCTTCGCGCTGGCACTCATGACCGAGTCGAAGCGTATCGCACTGCGCTGGTGCGGTGCCACTGGGTTGCGTCGCAGTGCCGGGCGCGGGCCGGAACGCGGAGGTCGTCGGGCGTTGCCGGGGGTCTCAGCCGATGGCGCGGTGCGGGCCGGCGTGCCGCTCGATGAACTCGCCGATCAGCGCCGAGATGCGATCGGGTGCCTCGAGCATCGGGATGTGCCCGAGCTCGGGCAGACGCACCACCTCGGCGTGTTCGGGCAGGTGGCGCAGGAAGTAGCGGTTGCCCCGCGGGGTCGGGAAGACCCGGTCCCGTCCGCAGAGCACCAGCTGGGTCGGGGCGCCCAGGCCGGCCAGCTCCAGCAGGCCGGGCAGCCGCAGCGTCTTGACCAGCAGCTGCAGGTAGGCGCTGCAGTGGGTGGCGTCCTCGACCACGGCGCGCAGGTCCTCGTCGCTGGGGCCGTCGGCCGGTCCGCTCACCGGCAGGGTCGCCAGGCGCCGGGCCAGCGGGAGGTCGAGAATGCGGGGTCCGAGCAGCCGGGCCGCGACCAGTGCCGGCCCGCCGGCCACGAACTTCAGCACGGTTTCGTACTTCGACAACGAGTGGTGCGGCCAGCCGCCCGCCGGCGCGATCGCGGTGAGCGTGCGGGCCCGTCCGCGGCGTTCGAGTTCGAACGCCACCCAGCCGCCCAGCGAATTGCCGACCAGGTGGGCGGTCTGCCAGCCCAGCTGATCCATCCGCCGCTCGATGTCGTCGACCAGCATCTCGGTGTGCAGCAGCCAGGTCGGCGACGGTGGTCCGCCGTGATGGCCCAGCATGGTCGGCGCGAACACCTCGAACCGGCCTTCGAAGCGTCCCGGGCCACTGAGCTGGGCGGCGACCGCCCGCCACACGTTCTGGGAGCACAGGAAGGGGTGTAGCAACAGGACCGGCTCACCGGATCCGGTGTGAATCGGCTCTCGTGGTGCCATGGCCCGACAGTAAGGTGATACCGGCGGTACCGCAAGAATGTGTGCTCCGTTGCGGCGCTATGGTCGGCGGTCGTGGCTCGCGCTCTCACCGTCAGCACCGTCAACGTCAACGGCATCCGGGCAGCGGTCAAGGCCCGCTCGGCCGACAACCTCGGCCTGCTGCCCTGGTTGACGGAGACCGCCGCAGACGTGGTGTGCCTGCAGGAGACGCGGGCCGACGACGAGCAACTGGCCGGCGCACTGGCCCCGGCGCTTGCCGACGGGTGGCACCTGGCGTCGGCGGTGCCCCACATCAAGGGGCGCAACGGCGTCGCGGTGCTGTCCCGCACACCGTTCGATGGAGTCAGAATCGGCTGTGGTGCAGAGGAATTCGCAGACCACGGCCGCTACCTCGAAGTGGACACCGCGGGGTTGACGGTGGGCAGCGTCTACTTTCCGACCGGTGAAGCCGAGACTGACCGCCAACTCGAGAAGGAACGGTTCATGGCCGCGGTCGGCGACCGGATGGCCGAGTTGCTCTGCAGCGGGCGCGAAGCGGTGCTCTGTGGCGACTGGAACATCGCCCACACCGAGAACGACATCAAGAACTGGCGCGGAAACACCAAGAAGGCGGGCTTTCTGCCGCAGGAACGTCAATGGCTCACCGATCTGCTGTCCACCGGCTGGGTCGACGTCGTCCGTCAGGCCCACCCCGGGGCCGCCGGCCCGTACGCGTGGTGGTCGTGGCGGGGCAAGGCCTTCGACAACGACGCCGGGTGGCGCATCGACTACCACCTGGCCACCCCGGCGCTGGCCGCGCGGGTCTCGTCGGTGCGCACCGAACGTCCCGCCGCCTACGCGCTGCGCTGGTCCGACCACTGCCCGGTCACCGTCGAGTACGGGTGATTCGGGCGCGGCCCGGCACCCACGCGTCGACCGGGCACGCCGAATCCGCCGCGCAGGGCTCCATGGGACAATGGCGGCCATCATGAGCACGCCATCCAAGCCGGTCGTCTTCTCCGGCGCGCAGCCGACGTCGGACTCCCTGCACCTGGGCAACGCGCTGGGCGCGGTCGCGCAGTGGGTCGGCCTGCAGGACGGCCACGACGCCTACTTCTGCGTCGTCGACCTGCACGCCATCACGATCGCCCAGGACCCCGCGACGCTGCGCAAACGGACACTGGTCACCGCGGCGCAGTACCTCGCGCTGGGCATCGACCCGGACCGGGCCACCGTCTTCGTCCAGAGTCACGTACCCGCGCACACCGAATTGGCCTGGGTGCTGGGATGTTTCACCGGTTTCGGGCAGGCGTCGCGGATGACCCAGTTCAAGGACAAATCGCAGAAACAGGGCGTCGACGCCACCACCGTGGGACTGTTCACCTACCCGGTGCTGATGGCCGCCGACGTGTTGCTCTACGCCACCGACCTGGTGCCCGTCGGTGAGGACCAGCGTCAGCACCTCGAACTCGCGCGCGACGTCGCCCAGCGGATCAACACGCGCTTCCCGGACACCTTCGTCGTGCCCGAGGCGATGATCCCCAAGGCCACCGCCAAGATCTACGATCTGGCGGACCCGACCGCGAAGATGAGCAAGTCGGCGGCCACCGATGCCGGGCTGATCAGCCTGCTCGACGATCCGGCCAAGACCGCCAAGAAGATTCGCTCCGCGGTGACCGACAGTGAGCGCGAGATCCGGTTCGACCCGGAGGGCAAGCCCGGGGTGTCGAACCTGCTGACCATTCAGGCCGCGGTCACCGGCGCCGAGGTCGACAAACTCGTCGACGGCTACGCCGGGCGTGGATACGGGGATCTGAAGAAGGAGACCGCCGAGGCGGTCGTGGAGTTCGTCACACCTATCAAGAACCGGGTTGACGAGTTGCTCGCCGACCCGGCAGAACTGGAGAGCGTGCTGGCCGCCGGGGCCCAGCGGGCGCGTGAGGTGTCTGGTAAGACGTTGCGCCGGGTATATGACCGCCTAGGGTTTCTGCCAGCGAAACCGTAGGCACCGTCGCCGCGCGACGACGACAACGAGCAGGGGGTCGGATGACCGCGCCGTCCGCGAGCGATTCCGACGACAAGCCCGGCCTGATGGCCCGGCTGCGGGCCCGGATGCCGTGGTTCGACCACGTGATGCGGGCCCAGGAGCGGTACAACAGCAGCAAGGGCAACTTCTACGCCGCCGGCATCACCTACTACACCATCTTCGCGTTGTTCCCGCTGTTGATGGTTGGCTTCGCGATCGGCGGGTTCGTGCTGGCCAGCAGGCCGGAACTGCTCATGGAGATCGAAAACCAGATCCGCGCGAACGTCTCCGGCGACCTCGGCCAGCAACTCATCGAGTTGATGGAGGCCGCCATCGAGTCGCGCACCTCGGTGGGCATCATCGGCCTCGCGACCGCGGCCTGGGCGGGTTTGGGCTGGATGAACAACCTGCGCGAGGCGCTGAGCCAGATGTGGGGCCTGTTCCGGGACAAGCCTGCAGGGTTCGTCAAGACCAAGCTGTCCGATCTGCTCGCCCTGGTGTCGCTGTTCGTCGCCAGTGTGTTCACGCTGGCCCTCACCGCGCTGGGCAACACCGGGGTGATAAAAGATCTGCTGCACTGGTTGGGTTTCCAGGACTCGGCGATTCTCAGTCTGACCCTGCGCGTCGCGTCCATCGCCATCTCGATCCTGGTGTCCTGGTTGCTGTTCACCTACGTGATCGCACGGTTGCCGCGGGAGTCGGTCAGCTTCCGCAGCAGCATGCGGGCGGGGTTGATCGCCGCGGTGGCCTTCGAGGTGTTCAAGCTGGTCGCCTCGATCTACCTGCGGTCGGTGCTCACCGGTCCGGCGGGGGCGACGTTCGGCCCGGTGCTGGGTTTGATGGTGTTCGCCTACATCACCGCGCGGCTGGTGCTGTTCTCCACCGCGTGGGCGGCGACGATGCCGGAGAACATGGGCGATGCGGCGCTGCCTGCTCCCGGCCCGGCTGTCATCCACAACCGGGTCATCACCCGGCCCGGTCTGGGCCCCTGGCAGGCGGTGGCGGCCGCGGCGGCTGGAGCGCTTGGGGTGCTGACGTTTTCGCGGTGGCGCCGGCGCTGACCGCTCAGTGTTGCGGGCGCCGGTTGAGCGCCCGTGCGCCCATGATCAAGGTGAAAACCACGATGCTGCCGATCACACCCACGCCGATGCGGACCGGGAGCGCGTCGACCTCGGGCAGGACGGCGTCGGCCGTCGTGGTCGTCGTCGTGGCGGCGGGATCGGGTTCGGGTGCGACCAGTGCCGGGTCCGGTTCGATGAGGCTGCCGACCTTGGTGCCCGGCGGGGTGGCGAAGCCGTAGTCGAGCAGCCGCACCGCCTGCTCCCACGGGGCGATCGGCTGGCGGGTGCCGCGCAGCAGCACCGCCACCAGCCGGCGGCCGTCGTGGTCGGCGGCGCCGACGTAGGTCTGCCCGGCGTCGTCGGTGAACCCGGTCTTGCCGCCCAGTGCGCCCGGATAGTTGGCCAGCAGCTTGTTGTCGTTCTCGATCGGATAGGTCGATCCGTCGCGTCCGGGGAAGGTGAAATCGCGGGTCGCCACGATGTTTGCGAAGACAGGGTTCTGCCAGGCGTAGCGGTAGAACAGGCCCATGTCGTAGGCCGAGGTGCTCATCCCGGGGCCGTCGAGTCCGGACGGGGTGGCGATGCGCGTGTCGTGGGCGCCGAGCTGACCGGCCAGCACGTTGAGTTTGTTCAGCGTGGCCTGCATGCCGCCCATCTGCATTGCGAGCGCGTGGGCCGCGTCGTTGCCCGAATACATCAGCAGGCCGTGCAGCAGGTCGTTGATCGAGTAGAACCCGCCTTCACCGACACCGACCTTGGTGCCTTCCTGGGCTGCGTCCTCGGCCGTGCCCGGTACCACCTTGTGCAGGGGTAGGTCGCGGATCGCCTGCATGGCGGTGGAGACCTTGATGACGCTGGCGGGGCGGTGCCGGCCGTGCGGGTCGCGGGCGGCGATGACGTCGCCGGTGTCGAGGTCGGCGACCAGCCATGCCTCGGCGGAGACCTCCTCGGGCACCGGCGGTGTGCCCGGTGCGGTGATGATGCCGCAGCCCGACAGGGCGTCCCCGCCGAGCGGTTTGGCCGGCACCGGCAGCGGAGCCGGGGGATCCCCGAACTCGGGAACCTCGGACAGGTCCACGGCGGGCGGTGTCGTCTCCCGGTAGGGGCAGATGTTCGGGTCGACCGCCGGGTCGGCCGCCGCTGCCGGAGCCACCACCAACATGGCCGCTGTGACCAGCGCCGATGCCCGCGCACAGTACTTCCACAAGGTCGCCATCGTGAGCGAAGACTAAGCGACCCGGGGCGCGCGATCGGGGAGCCACGCGGTGACGGGTGTGATCAGTGTTTCAAATGTGACTTATGGGGGTGAAGCTCGTGGGGCCGGCTCGCCTGCGGAAACTAAGCTGTACTCACTGTCGCATCGTGCAAAGGGCTTCATGTTCCTTCTCGTTCTCGGCTCGATCCTGGTGTTGATGCACCTCTACGTCTGGAAGCGGATGGTCAGGGACACGACCGTCCCCGGCCGAACCCGCCGCCTGCTCACGGTGGGACTCGTCGCGCTGATGGCGTTGCTGTTCGCCGCGTTGGTGGCGCCCCGGGTCTTCGGAGTCGCCGACTCCGGTTGGGTGGCGTGGCCGGGATATGTCTGGTTCGGACTGCTCGTCTACCTGTTCCTGGTGCTGCTCGTGCTGGAGGCGGTCCGTCTGGTGGCGTGGATCCGGCGCAGGCGAGCCCTTCGCCCGGCCGGCCGGAGCGAAGAGCCGGCCGAGCCCGGGCCCGGGGTGGACCGCCGCGTCTTCCTTGCCCGCACCACTGCGGTCGCCGCCGGCGTCACCGCGGTCGGCCTGACCGGCTTCGGCATGGCCAACGCGCTCGGGCGCCCCGAACTGCTGCAGGTTCCGCTGCGGTTGCCGCGACTCTCTCCCGCGATGGACGGCTTCCGCATCGCGGTGGTCTCCGACATCCACCTCGGCCCGCTGCTGGGGCGCGCGCACACTGAACGGATCGTGTCGATGATCAACGCCGCCGGGCCCGATCTGGTGGCCGTCGTCGGCGACCTGGTGGACGGAACCGTCGACGAACTCGGTGCTGCCGCAGAGCCGTTGCGGGACCTGGTGGCCTCCCAGGGCGCCTTCTTCGTCACCGGAAACCACGAGTATTTCGTCGAGGACACCGCATCGTGGCTGCGCGAACTGGACCGGCTCGGGCTTCATCTGCTGCGCAACGAGAACACCCGGATCGGTCCTGCCGGCGCCGGTTTCGACCTCGCCGGGGTCAACGACGTCGCCGGGGAATCTGACTCCGACGGACCGGATCTGGACCGCGCGTTGCAGGGGGTGGGCTCGGCAGGGCCGACGATCCTGTTGGCGCACCAGCCGATTCAGGTGCACCAGGCCGCCGATCGCGGTGTCGACCTGCAGTTGTCCGGGCACACCCACGGTGGCCAGATGTGGCCCTTCCACTACGCCACCGCGCTGGCCCAGCCTTCCCTGGCGGGACTGTCCACGGTGGGCGACACCCAGTTGTATGTCACCCGCGGAGCGGGATTCTGGGGTCCGCCGGTGCGCGTCGGTGCCCCGCCGGACATCAGCGTGCTGACGTTGCAGAGCGGCTGAGAGTTTGGCCCCGCACCGCACCGGGCATTCTCATGAAGTTCACGGCAAACTCTGACAGAAAAGCTCAGGCGGGCCAGGCAGGCTGACAGGCATCGAGAGTTCAGCGGAAGGACGTTGACCATGACGACGAAGACCGCCGCGACAGCCGTTGTCGACCTGCAGTCGCATCCCACCTGGCGCGCCGCGCGGCGTCGTGCCCAGGAATTGGACGAGGCGATGCGCAGGCATCCGTCCTACCAGTGCCGCGCCGCGAGCAAACCCGTTCACCTACACAGCGTGTGAGAACCACAAAGGGCACCCCGGCGTTCGGGGTGCCCTTTGTGGTGTGTGAACCTGTCCTGTCAGATGTCCGCTGGCCGAAGCGCTACCTCACGTCGACGTAGTAGACCTGGCCGGTGACCACGTTCTGGCGGTTGTCGTCGCCATAGCCGGGGTTGGACACGGTGCCGCGCAGGGCCGGGCCGGACTGGATGTCGACCACGGTGGCCTGTGCCAGCGGGGTGTCGGAGAGCCGGTGGACGATGACGCGGTTGCCGCCGGCTTCGAGCTGGCTGATGGTCTGCTGGGCGTCGGATCCGCTGGGGGCGGCGGCGGCCGGGGCGGCCAGGCCCAGGACGGCGGCCGACAG
>NZ_JBSWXU010000095.1:0-21411 GCF_056160785.1 Mycobacterium sp. ABE4_509
GGTCGCCTCGGCGCGGGCCATCGCCCCGCGCGCCAGCACCACCAGCTTGGTGTCCTCGGCGTCCAGCTCACTCACTCGGTGTCCTCCCCGTCCTCGTCGGCGCCGGGCTCGGGCTCGGTCCTGCTGACCAGCACCGTCCCGATCCGCACCCGGCCGCGCGGATCCGGGCCGCCTTCGGCCCGCAACAGCAGCCCGTCCCAGTTCACCAGCGCCCCGGGCAGCGGGACACGGCCCAGCTCGAGGGCCAGCAGACCGCCGACGGTGTCGACGTCGAGGTCCTCGTCGAACTCGACGTCGTAGAGCTCGCTGAGATCCTCGATGGACAGCCGGGTCGACACCCGGTACTGGCCGTCGCCCAGGTCCTCGACGGGCGCCACCTCGTCGGTGTCGTATTCGTCGGCGATCTCGCCGACGATCTCCTCGAGCACGTCCTCGATGGTCACCAGACCGGCGATGGCGCCGTATTCGTCGACGAGCAGCGCCATGTGGTTGCGGTCACGCTGCATTTCGCGCAGCAGCTCGTCGAGCGGTTTGGAGTCCGGGACGAACACCGGGCTGCGCATCACCTCCGACACCGTGGTGTCGCGGTCACCGCTGGCCGAGTAGTAGGTCCGCTGCACGAGGTCTTTGAGATACACCACCCCGACCACGTCGTCGACGTTCTCGCCGATCACCGGGATGCGGGAATGCCCGCTGCGCACCGCCAGGGATGTTGCCTGCCCTGCCGTCTTGTCGCTTTCGATCCAGACCATCTCGGTGCGCGGCACCATCACCTCACGGGCCGGGGTGTCGCCGAGCTCGAAGACCGACTGGATCATCCGGCGTTCGTCGTCGGCCACCACCCCGCGCTGCTGGGCGAGGTCGACGACCTCCCGCAGTTCGATCTCCGAGGAGAACGGGCCGTTGCGGAAACCGCGGCCCGGCGTCACCGCGTTACCGATCAACACCAGCAGCCGGCTGACGGGTAGCAACAGCACCGAGATCGCCTGCAGCGGAAGCGCGGTCAGCAGCGCGATGGTGTAGGCGTTCTGCCTGCCCACGGTGCGCGGGCCCACCCCGATGACCACGAAGCTGACCACCACCATGATGCCGGCCGCCGCGGCCAGCCCCCAGGTCACCCCCAGGTGGCCGTCGAGGTAGGCGGCCAGCAGCACCGTGGCGCTCACCTCGCAGGTGATGCGCAGCAGCACGATCAGGTTGATGTAGCGGGGACGTTCGACCATGACCCGCGACAACCGGACCGCGCCCGGGCGTTCGTCGCGCACCAGCTCCTCGACCCGCGCCATCGACACCGTGCTCAGCGCCGCGTCCATCGCGGCGAACAAGCCGCCCAGGGCGACCAGCACGACCGCGCTGATCAGCTGTCCGAGGCCGCTCACCGCTGGTCGCCATCGCCGGCGTCGGCGCTGTGACCCGAGTTGTCGAAGTAGCGCGACTTGTCGAGCAGGCGGCGGTCCCGCTCGGACTGACGATCCAGGTGGTACGCCTCGACCTGTTCGGCGACCCACTCCACGAGCAGCTCACGCTGCAGCGCGAACATCTCTTTCTCCTCGTCGGGTTCGGCGTGGTCGTAGCCGAGCAGGTGCAGCACCCCGTGCACGGTCAGCAGGGCCAGCTCCTGGCCCAGCGAATGCCCGTTGTCGGCGGCCTGTTTGGCGGCGAACTCCGGGCACAGCGCGATGTCGCCGAGCATGGCCGGCCCCGGGTCGGGGGCATCCGGACGCCCACCCGGCTCCAGCTCGTCCATCGGAAAGCTCATCACGTCGGTGGGGCCCGGCAGGTCCATCCAGCGCATGTGCAGGTCGGCCATCGCCGCGGTGTCGAGCAGCACCATCGACAGTTCGGCGGCGGGGTTGACGTCCATCTTGCGGATGACGAAGCGGGCGACGCTGATCAGTTCCTGCTCGGAAACGTCGATGCCCGATTCGTTGGACACCTCGATGCTCATGGTGTGCTGCTACCGCCTCGACCGGCCGGCCGGGCTCGAGGAGCGCCGCTGGGCCCGGTTCATCAGTGCGGGCTCCTCGGATCGGGCTTCCCCTCGCTCGTAGGCGTCGACGATCTCGGACACCAGCCGGTGCCGGACCACGTCGGCGCTGGTGAGCTCGGCGAAGTGGATGTCGTCGATCCCGTCGAGGATGCGCATCGCCGCGCGCAGGCCCGACGGCGCCCCACCCGGCAGGTCGACCTGCGTGATATCGCCTGTCACAACGATTTTCGAGTTGAATCCCAGCCGGGTCAGGAACATCTTCATCTGTTCGGCGGTGGTGTTCTGCGCCTCGTCGAGAATGATGAACGCATCGTTGAGGGTGTTGTGCGTGAGGAGAAAGTCCTCCGTGACGTAGAGCGAGTCTTCAGCCGCAACCCGAATACAGACGGCCTCTTCGGTGCCCGCCGGTTCGATGCGATCGATGAAGCGCATCGGTCTACCGCCGCCCGTGACCGCATATTTGGCGAGCTTGCGCCCCAGCCGGAACGGAACGACGCCCTCGGGGAGGCGGATGTCGAGTAGGTGGGCGTCGGCAAGGTGATGCACCTCGCGGCCACGAGCAAGGCCAGGCTTTCGTCCCAGCGCCTTTCTCGTCCGGCGGTAGACCACACCTCCTAGCGAGCGGACGAGGAATGTCACATCGTCAGCGAGCTGCAGCGACGCCGTGCCGTACTGGATTCGGCACGTGCGATCGTTCTGCGTCACCGGCCCGCCGTCACTGTCCAGCAGGCCCTGGAGAACGGCGAGCCGAACCTCGGGCACGTTGTGGAGATACTCGAACGGCACGAACTTGTCGTCGGACTTCGTACCCGCCAAGGACAGCCGACGTAGGCAATCGGTGAGCGGATTCGTACTTCGCCCGCCGCGGCCGGAGGGGCTCACCAGAACGTAGTCGACTTCGGACTTGCGGCGCACGAGGACGCCCGGCACCAATCGCTGCAGCGCCTCCGCCAGCTCGGGATCGCTTGTGGCGAAACTGGGTGAGGAGCTCAGCGAGAGGCATCCGTCCCCGAGCAGCAGACCTAACGCGTAGGGGTCGATGGGTACCGGTTCGGGTTCGAAGGAGACCGGGGCACTCAACAGCGGCAGCTCATAGCGGTGGTAGTGCGCCGCCCTGAGATTGCCGATCATCTCTTTCGTCTCGAGCACCCGCATGGGTTTGCCTCGACGCTTGTCATCGCGCGTGTGCACAGCCCACAGGTGATCGCCCGAGGCAAGGGTCGAGGAACCGTCCTGAGCATGAACTCGGTAGATCTCTTTGAATCCCTGCGGATAGATGCCGAGCACCTCGGTCGGGTTCCCGTCGGAGCCGATCACCGAATCACCCAGCTTCAGATCCCCAATCGCGCGGAATCCACTGGGTGTCAGGACCTTGGTAGACAAGGGTTGGGCACGGCCACGCATGTACGCCAGCGGCGCCACCTCGATGACCCCGGTGCTCATCAGCTTCGGGATCAACTCGGGGTCCATCATGTCGTGCAGCGCGTCGTAGAGCGGCCGCAGATACGGGTCGATCTTCTCGCTCAACGTGCCGGGCAGGAAGCCCAGCCGCTCCCCGGCCTCCACCGCGGGACGGGTCAGGATGATGCGGCTGACCTGCTTGGACTGCAACGCGTTGACGGCCTTGGCCATCGCCAGATAGGTCTTGCCGGTGCCGGCGGGGCCGATGCCGAACACGACGGTGTGCTCGTCGATGGCGTCGACGTAGCGCTTCTGGTTCAGGGTCTTGGGCCGGATGGTCTTGCCGCGCCGCGACAGGATGTCCAGGGTCAGCACCTCGGCCGGGGACTCCTCGGCCGTGCCGGTCAGCATCGCCACGCTGTGGCCGATGGCGTCGGGGGTCAGCCGCTGCCCGTTGCCGACGATCGAGATGAGCTCGGAGATCACCCGTTCGGCCAGGGCGACGTCGGCGGGCTCACCGACCAGCGTGACCGCGTTGCCGCGGGCATGGATGTCGGCGGCGAGCAGCTCTTCGAGAGTGCGCAGGTTCTCGTCGGAAGACCCGAGCAAGCCCATGACGAGGTCGGGCGGAACAGTGATGCTGCTACGGACGGTGTCCGAGGCGGCGTTCGTCTCGCGGGGCGTCACGTGCTGTTTTCTGCCTGCTTTCTGGGTTCTGGGCACCTGCCGGTCCTGGCGAAAACCCAGTTTAGCGTCGCGGGGTGTCACCGCCCAAAGAAGATTCGCCCGGATCCGCCGGGGGCGACCCCGAGCCCGGCTCCCCCGCCGATGCCGATCCGCCGACGCCGGCGGCGACCGGACGGCGCAGCGGGCGGTTGCGCACCACCTGCGGCCACCAGAACCAGCGGCCCAGCAGCGTGGCGATGGCGGGCATCATGAACGCGCGCACCACGAAGGTGTCGAACAGCAGGCCCAGCCCGATGGTGGTGCCGACCTGCGCGATCACCCGCAGGTCGCTGACCACCATCGAAGCCATGGTCAGCGCGAACACCACGCCCGCGAGCGTGACCACGCTGCCGGTACCGCCGATCGAGCGGATGATGCCGGTCTTGATTCCGGCACCGATCTCCTCCTTGAACCGTGACACCAGCAGCAGGTTGTAGTCCGATCCGACCGCGATCAGCGCGATGATGGACATCACCAGCACCATCCAGTGCAGTTCGATGCCGATGATGTGCTGCCAGATCAACACCGAGACCCCGAACGATGCGCCCAGCGACAGGATCACGGTGCCGACGATGACCAGCGAGGCGACCAGGCTGCGGGTCAGCAGCAGCATGACCATCAGCACCAGGCTCAGCGCGGCCAGGATGGCGATCATCATGTCGTAGCGGGAACCGTCCGACATGTCCTTGAATGTCGCTGCGGTACCACCGAGCTGGATCTTCGCGTCCTCGAGGGGCGTGCCCTTGAGTGCCTCGATCGCGGCGATCTTGATCGGCTCGACCCGGGCGAGCGCAGCGGGATCGGTCGGATCGCCGCGGTGGGAGACCAACATCCGCACGGTCTTGCCGTCGGGTGAGAAGAAGCTTTCCATCGCCTGCTGGAAGTCCTTGTTCTCGAACACCTCCGGCGGCAGGTAGAAGGAGTCGTCGTTGTTGGCCGCGTCGAACGCCTTCCCCATGTCGGTGGAGTTCTCGCTCATCTCGTCCATCTGGTCGTAGAACCCGCCCATGGTGGCGTACGTGGTCAGCATCATGTGACGCATGCTTTCCATGGTCTCGATCATCGGCGGGAACGTCGCGAGCATCTGCGGGAGCAGCGAGCGCATCGTGTCCATGTTCACCAGCGCCTTGTCGAACGAGTCGGTCATGGTGCTGATGCCGTCCATCGAGTCGAACAGCGACCGGAAAGTCCAGCACATCGGGATGTTGTAGCAGTGCGGTTCCCAGTAGAAGTAGTTCCGGATCGGGCGGAACTGGTCATCGAAGTTCGCGATCATGTCGCGAATCTGATGCACCGTCTGCTGCATGTCGTTGAAGTCGTCGATCATCACCGTGGTGACGTTCGACAACTGCGTCATCAGGCCGTACATGGTTCGCATGGTCCCGATCGTGCGGGCCAGCTCATCGGCCTGGCTGCGCATGTCGGCCATCCGGTCCTGCATCAGCTTCATGTTCTGCTGCTGGCCGACACCCTGCATGCTGATCAGGAACGGGATCGAGGTGTTCTCGATCGGTGCGCCGTCCGGACGGGTCGGTGCCTGCACCCGTGAGACACCCTCGACCCCGAAGACCCGCTTGGCGAGGCGGTCCAGCACCAGGAAGTCGGTCGGGTTACGCAGATCGTGGTCAGCCTCGACGAGAAGGATCTCCGGGCTCATCCGGGACAGCGAGAAGTGTTCGGTGGCGGCCTGCAGTCCGGCGTTGGCCGGAATGGAGTCCGGAACATAGCGGGTGTCGTCGTAGCTGGTCTGATAGCCCGGCAGCGCGGCCAATCCGATGAACGACAGCGCCAGCGACGCGACCAGGATGGGACCGGGCCAGCGGACCACCATGGTGCCGACACGACGCCACGCGCGGATCCGCATGGCCCGCTTGGGTTCGAGCAGGTTGAACCGGCTGCCCACGGTCACGATCGCCGGCCCGAGGGTGAGCGCGACGGCCATCCCGGCCAGCGTTCCGACCCCGCAGGGCACACCCATGCTCTGGAAGTAGGGCATGCGTGTGAACGACAGGCAGAACATCGCGCCGGCGATGGTCAGGCCCGAACCCAGCACGACGGGCGCCGTGCCGTGGAACATCTCGTAGTAGGCCTCTTCGTGGGTGGCGCCGGCGGTTCGGGCTTCCTGGTAGCGGCCGACCAGGAAGATCGCGTAGTCGGTGCCCGCCGCCACGGCCAGCGAGATCAGCAGATTGGTCGCGTAGGTGGACAGGCCGATGAGCTCGTAGTGGGCCAGCGCCGCGACGACGCTTCGCGCCAGCCCCAGCTGGACGAGGACCACCGCCAGCAGCAGCAGCACCGTCGAGATCGAGCGGTAGAAGAACAGCAGCAGCACGATGATCACGCAGAAGGTGACCAGCAGCACGAGCGCCATGCTGCGCTCACCGGCGATGTTGACGTCGGCGGTCATGGGCGCCGGCCCGGTCACGTGCACGCGCACCCCGGGTGGCGGCGGTGAATTGGCGACGATGTCGCGCACCGCCGCGACGGCCTCGTTGGATTCGGCCTCGCCCAGGTTGCCGGCGAGGTTCAGCGTCGCGTAGGCCGCCCGACCGTCGGAGCTCTGCGCCGCGGCCTCGGTCAGCGGGTCGCCCCACATGTCCTGGATGTTGCGGACGTGCTCGTCGGCGTTCTGCAGGCTGGCGATGAGGCTCTCGTAGTAGGCGTGCGCGTCGTCACCGAGGGGTTGTGAGTTCTCGCTCTCCAGCACGATCAACGCCATCGAATCCGATTCGGACTCCTCGAACAGCCGGCCCATGTCGGACATCGCCTGCATCGACGGCGCATTGCTCGGGCTCATCGAGACCGAGTGCTTCGCGGCGACGACTTCCAGCTGGGGCACCGCCACGTTGAGCGCGACGAGCAGCAACGTCCAGCCCAGGATGATGGGGATCGCGAGCCGCCGGATCCACCGCGCGAGAAACCTCGGTCGGCGCAGCACCTCGCTGCGGTCGCCGGCGGCGGTCATCACGCCGCCTTGGTGAAGCAGTAGATGTAGGCGCTGACGTTGGTGATGGTGCGTTCGTCCTTGACTTCTCCGTCCGCGGTGATCCGGCACCCGATGAAGTCACCGTTGCCCTGCGCCACGATGTTGCCCGACATCGCCGGGGAGTCGGTCTCGACGTCGATCGACCACGGCAGGGCGGCGCCGACGATCTGGTTGGGGTCGCCCTCGGCGTCGACGTAGTTGATGTCGGCGACGGCGCCCGGTTCCCCCCAGACCTCGTAGCGCACGATCTTCGGGTCGGACTTGTTGGAGTCCTCGGTCATGCTTCCGGCGTAGGTCGGCAGCGGGTTGGCCGCGAACATGTTGCGCAGCCGCCAGACGGCGAAACCACTGACGACGAGCACGATCACCAGGACGAGCGGTAGCCAGGCTCGGGTCAAACGGGTGAGAATCGGGGGTCCCTTCTGTGCCGGCCCACGGCCCCTGACGTCAACATCGACAAGCTAGCTGAGCTTTGTAGGGCAGGCTAACCTACGTCACCGGCACTCGGTGAACCACCCTGGTCAGTTCAGTTGCCACCGCTTCGTCAACACACCCAAAGCGCCCAGCGCCACCGCCGCGGCGGTCGAGGTCCGCAACACCGTGGGCCCCAACCGGACCGCCACCGCCCCCGCATCGCACAGGGTGGCGAGTTCGTCGTCGGCGATGCCGCCCTCCGGCCCGACCACCAACGTCACCGCGTCCGCATCGGCCAGGTCCACCTCGGTCAGCCCGACGCCGGCCGATTCGTGCAGCACCAGCGTCACCAGTCCCGCCCGCCCGGCCAGTTGCGCGGTCGACACGACGCCGTCCACGACCGGGATGGAGGGCCGCCGGGACTGCCGGGCCGCGGCACGGGCCACAGCACGCCACCGGCGCAACCCCTTGTCGACCTTGGCCGCGCCGTCCCAACGCGCCACGCACCGGGACGCCTGCCAGGCCAGAAAGGCGTCGGCGCCCGCCTCGGTGGCCAGTTCGACGGCCAGTTCGGAACGGTCGGACTTCGGCAGCGCCTGGGCGACGGTCACGGTCGGCACGGGTGGGGGCACCACGCGCCGGTCCTGCAACCGCGCGGACAGCCGCCCCTTGGCGACGTCCTCGACGACGCAGTGCGCCACGGTGCCGGCGCCGTCGCCGAGGTCGAGGTGTTCGCCGGGCCGGATCCGGCGGACGTTGGCGGCGTGGAAGCCCTCGTCGCCGTCGACATGCACGAGGTCACCGACCTCGGGGAGCGCGTCGACGTAGAAGAGCGACCGCACGCGATCAGCGGCCGGTGAACGTCTCGCGCAACCGGGAGAACAGGCCGCCGCCCCCGTTCGGGGAGTTGTTTGCCCTGGCCGAGCGCACCTCGGCGGTGTCGCGGCTGCGCTCCTGCAGCGCCTGCAGCAGCTCGATGTCCTCGTGGTCCAGCCGCGACGGCACCACGACGTCGATGTGGGCGTGCAGGTCGCCGCGCACCCCGGAACGCAGGTGCGGCATGCCGCGGCCGCGCAGCGTGCTGACCGAACCGGGCTGGGTGCCGGCGGCGACGTTGATCTCGACCGGACCGTCCAGGATCGCGTCCACGGTCACCGTGGTGCCCAGCGCGGCGTCGACCATCGGGACCGAGATCGTGCAGTGCAGGTCGTCACCGTCGCGCACGAACACGTCGTGCGGGGTCTCGTGGACCTCGACGTAGAGGTCGCCCGCCGGACCGCCGCCGGGCCCGACCTCGCCCTGGGCGGCCAGCCGCACCCGCATACCGTCACCGACCCCGGCGGGGATCTTCACGCTGATCTCGCGGCGCGCCCGGACCCGGCCGTCTCCGGCGCAGCGGTTGCACGGGTCGGGGATGACCTCGCCGACTCCCCCGCAGACCGGGCACGGCCGCGACGTCATGACCTGCCCGAGCAGGGACCGCTGCACGGTCTGGATTTCGCCGCGCCCACCGCAGGTGTCGCAGGTGACCGGCGTGGAGTTGCCGTTGGTGCCCTTGCCCTGACACAGGTCGCACAGCACGGCGGTGTCGACGGTGACCTGCTTGGCCACCCCGGTCGCGCACTCGTCGAGGGTCAGCCGCATCCGCAGTAGCGAGTCCGAGCCGGGCCGCACCCGTCCGACCGGGCCGCGCCCGCCGGTGCCGCCGCCGAAGAACGCCTCGAACACGTCGCCCAGACCGCCGAACCCGCCGAAACCCCCACCGCCGGGACCGGCGGCCGCCGATTCCAGCGGGTCGCCGCCCATGTCGACGATGCGCCGCTTCTCGGGATCGCTGAGCACCTCGTAGGCGGCGCTGATCTCCTGGAAGCGCGCCTGGGCCCCCTCGTCGGGGTTGACGTCGGGGTGCAGTTCGCGGGCGAGCTTGCGGTAGGCGCGCTTGATCTCTGAGTCACTCGCGCCCTGGCTCACTCCGAGCAGCCCGTAATAATCGCGTGCCACGCTTTACCTTTCCCACCCGCTGATCCGTCGAGAACCCGACCGATCAGCGGTTACCTAAGACTTCGCCAATATAGAGAGCAACAGCGGCGACGTTGGCGATGGTTCCCGGATAGTCCATCCGTGTGGGACCCAACACACCCATGCCGCCGAACACCTTGCCCGAACTACCGTAGGCCGTGCTGATGACCGACGTGCCGGCCATCTGTTCGGCCTCGGTCTCGTGCCCGATGCGCACGGTGACCTTGCCGGCCTCCTGTTGTTTGGCCAACAGCCGCAGGACCACGACCTGTTCTTCGAGTGCTTCGAGTACCGAGCGTAGCGACCCGCCGAAGTCGGCGGTGTTCCGCGTCAGGTTGGCGGTACCGCCGAGCATCAGCCGCTCCTCGCTGTGCTCGACCAGGGTTTCCACCAGCACGGTCGCCGACCTGCCGACCGCGTCGGCCAGCCCGCCGCCGCCGTTGAGGTGCGAGGCCAGGTCCGACACCGCGATCGACGCGGCGGCCAGCGGCTTGCCCTCCAGCGCCTGTCCGAGCAGGTCACGCAGCTGGGTGAGCTGCATCTCGTCGATCGCGTCGCCGAGTTCGACGATGCGCTGGTCGACCCGGCCCGAATCGGTGATCACCACCAGCAGCAACCGTGCCGGGCTGAGTCCCACCACCTCCAGCCGGCGCACGGACGAGGTTGACAGGGTCGGGTACTGCACCACCGCGACCTGGCGGGTCAGTTGTGCCAGCAGCCGCACCGCACGGCGCAGCACGTCGTCGAGGTCCACACCGGATTCCAGGAAGTTCAGGATGGCGCGGCGTTCGGCACCCGACATCGGCTTGACGTCGTCGAGGCGGTCGACGAACTCGCGGTAGCCCTTCTCGGTGGGCACCCGGCCGGAGCTGGTGTGCGGCTGGGCGATGTAGCCCTCGGCTTCCAGGACGGCCATGTCGTTGCGCACGGTCGCGCTGGAAACCCCGAGGTTGTGCCGGTCGACCAGCGACTTGGAGCCGATGGGCTCCTTGGTCGCGACGAAGTCGGCGACGATCGCACGGAGCACCTCGAAACGGCGGTCATCGGCGCTGCCCACTGTTCACCCACCTCTCCTGACTCGGCCCGATCCCGTTCATTTTACGGTGACGAGCCGCCCGGGCACCGACCGAGCGACCCGCGCGGCCGGGCCGGTCAGGTTAATGTGGCAGATCAGCACAGACACCGCGGGGGCACTGGGCAAAGAAGGCACGGCGATGATCTTCAAGGGAGTCCGCGACGGCAGGCCCTATCCCGAACACGGCCTGACCCACCGGCAGTGGGCGCAGATCCCGCCCCGCCAGATCCGCCTCGACGAGTTGGTGATGACGACCACCGTGCTGGCGCTGGACCGGCTGCTCTCGGAGGACTCGACTTTTTACGGCGACCTGTTCCCGCACGCGGTGCGGTGGCGCGGAAACGTCTACCTCGAGGACGGTCTGCACCGCGCGGTGCGTGCCGCGCTGCGTAACCGCACCGTGCTGCACGCCCGGGTGTTCGACATGGACATGGGTCCGGTGCGCTAGCGACCGGTTCCTCACAGCGGGCAAACACCAGCGCCGGGCACGATGGAGCCATGCGGGTTCTGGTGGTCGAAGACGAACAACTGCTGGCTGACACCGTGGCCACCGGGCTGCGCAGGCATGCCATGGCCGTCGACGTCGTCTACGACGGCGCGAGCGCGCTGGAGCGTGCCGCGGTGAACGCCTACGACGTGATCGTGCTCGACCGGGATCTGCCGACGGTCTCCGGTGATCAGGTGTGCGCGGAGCTGACCGCCTCGGAGCGCGATGTGCGGGTGCTGATGCTCACCGCCGCGACCACGGTGGGCGACCGGGTGGACGGGTTGCGGATGGGCGCCGACGACTACCTGACCAAACCGTTCGCCTTCGCCGAACTGGTGGCCCGGGTGCAGGCGCTGGCCCGACGGTCCCGGCCGGCCATTCCGCCGGTGCTGCAGCGGTGCGGCGTCGCGGTCGACCCGTACCGCCGGATCGTCACACGCAACGGCCTGCCGGTGACGGTCTCCCGCAAGGAGTTCGCGGTACTGGCCGAACTGCTGGCCGCCCAGGGCGGCGTGGTGTCGGCCGAGCAGCTGCTGGAGAAGGCGTGGGACGAACACATCGACCCGTTCACCGGCGTGGTGCGGTACACGATCATGATGCTGCGGCGCAAACTCGGCGACCCCCCGGTGATCGAAACCGAGCCCGGCGTCGGGTATTTCATCCGATGAAGCGCCGCTCCACGATCCGGCTGCGGCTCACCGCCCTCTACGCCGCGGCGTTCTTCGTCGCCGGCGCGGTGCTGATCGGGCTGATGTTCGGAATACTGCGGCATTCCCTGCAGGATCGGCCGGCCCAGGCCGAGGCGGTGGTCAAACAGTTCCTCGACGAACGCGGGGTGCGCAACACCCCGGTGCTCGACACGATGTTCGACGTCATCACCACCGCCGCCGAGCGGGAACGCCAGGACACCGCGCGGGAACTGCTGATCTGGTCGCTGGTGTCGCTGGGCGCGGTCGGTGTCGCCGCCGGCGGCATCGGCTGGCTGATGGCCGGGCGGGCCCTGGCCCCGCTGCAGGACGTCACCGCCACCGCCCGCCGGGTCGCCGAGCGGAATCTGCACGAACGCATCGGGTTACGCGGACCCGACGATGAGATCAAAGAACTCGCCGACACGTTCGACGCGATGCTCGAGCGGCTCGACCGCGCGTTCGACGGGCAACGCAGGTTCGTCGCCAACGCCTCGCACGAGCTGCGCACCCCGCTGGCCATCAACCGGACGCTGATCGAAGTCGCCCTCGAGGACCCCGACACCCCGGAGGCGACCCGCCGGCTCGGGGCGACGCTGCTGGACGTCAACCGGCGCAACGAACGTCTCATCGACGGTCTGCTGATACTGGCCAGCAGTGATCAGCGCCTGCAGCAACATTCGGTTGTCGACCTCGCCGAGATCGCCGAGCGGGCGGTGCGCACCGGCGCCGCCGCGGCGGCCAGGGCCGGCATCACGGTGCACACCGATCTGTCGCCGGCGCAGGTGCTCGGCGATCCCGCGCTGCTCGAACGGGCCGCGGCCAACCTCGTCGACAACGCCTTGCGCTACAACGTCACCGCGGGCGGGTGGATCCGGGTGACGGTGTCGGCCGAGGCCGGCACCGTCACCCTGACAGTGCAGAACACCGGCCCGCCGGTGTCGGACCTCGACATCCCGATGCTGTTCGAGCCGTTCCGCCGGGCCGCCGGCGCGGAGCGGATCACCGACGTCGCGATGCCGGGCCGCGGCGCGGGGCTCGGACTGTCCATCGTGGCTTCGGTGGCCACCGCCCACGGCGGCGAGACGCACGCGGTGGCCCGCCCCGGGGGCGGGCTCACCGTGTCCGTCACGTTGCCGCTGCATCAGTAGTCGTGGCACACGTCGGCGATGCGAGCCAACGTTGCGCGCTTCTCCTGACCTGCTGCGGTGTCCCACTTCTCGTCGATTGCGGCCTGCCAGTGCGGGTTCTCGGCGAGCGCCCGGGACAGCTCCTGCCGACGCTGGTCGACCGACATCGCCGCCACGTCACGCAGCTTCTGCTGTGCCGCGGGCCGCTGGTCGAGTTCGGCCGCGGCGTTCGGCGCCTCGGCCCGAATGGCCGCATAAAGCTGGTCGTAGCTGCACGTGGTCTGGATCAACGGGCCGGTGCCCGGCTGCGCGGACGCCACCGCGGGCGCCAGCACCGGCATTGCACACAGGGCACCCGCCACGACGAACAGGCTGGAAACGAATCTGGATCCCACTGACTCACCTTTCTCTTTCACCGGTGGCCGCGTGACGACCACCCGTGCAGTGCATCAGGTGTGCTGTTAGGCCGGCGCTAGCCGACTAACCCGACAACGCCTCCCGCAGGCTACGCGGGCGCATGTCGGTCCAGGTCTGTTCGACGTAGGCCAGGCAGTCCGATCGGGTGCTCTCCCCGAACACGACCCGCCAGCCCGCCGGCACGTCGACGAACGCCGGCCACAGGCTGTACTGCTCCTCGTCGTTGGCCAGCACGTAGAACGCGCCGTTGTCGTCATCGAACGGGTTGGTGCTCATCGGATCTCCTGATCGTTTCGTCGGGCGCTCGCCCGGGGTAGCGGGCGCCGAGCACCCGGTCGGACAGCAGGCCCAGACAGCTGAGGTTCGGGAAGCCGGGCCCCTGCACGAGCCCGGCCAGGCCGGGCAGGAACAGCTTCGGGGTGACCCCGCTGACGGCCAGGTCGTGGCCGATGGACTCCTCGAGCGCACCGGCGCCCAGCGGAGCACCCAGACCCAGCTCGAGCAGGTCTCGGGTCTCCTGGGTGAACAACGTGGTGAACCACGTGGAATCGGCCCCCGACCCGTCGATCACCAGATCGAAGCCGTGCACCGTCTCGAGCGCCTCACCGCCACGGTTGGTGCTCAGCGTCAACCGGATCCGCTCGTCGCGGGCCACCGCGTGGGCGACGCGGCCGCGCAGGTGCCGGATCCGGTCGTCGGCCAGCAGCGCCTCCTGCACCCGCGCCGAGAACACCCCGCGATCGGTGCGCGCGAACGCGTCACGGCGCTCGTCCATGGTCAGGCTGGACCAGTCGGTGGGGTCGGAGAACAAGGTGTTCTCGAAGAAGCTCTCACCGCGGGTGAACAGGGTGACCTGCGGCGAGATCACCGTGATGGTCGAAACCCGGTGCCGGAAGAGCTCGTTGAGCATCGAGGCGGCGGTCTCGCCACCGCCGATGACCGCGACCCGTTCGGCCGCGATGAGTTCGTGGCCGGCCGCCCGCGCCCAGAACTGTGCGATCGAGAGGACCCGCGGATCGTGCGGCAGGATGCAGCGCTGGGCCTGCCCCGGCCCGGTGATCATCACCCCGTCGGCGGTGACGGTGCGCTGCCCGGCCCCCACCGCCCAACGTCCGTTGTCCACCCCGATTCGGTCGACCTCACCGGTGATCACGCTCATGCCGATGTTGTCGGCCACCCAGCGCAGGTAGCGGCTCCAGCCCCAGTGCGTCGGGGCGGGCCGGCCGCGGTCCACCCACTCGGCGAACTGCGCGGAGGCGATCAGGTATGCCTGCCAGCTGTGCCGGGTCATGCGCTCGTCGAGCTCGGCGTTGCGCCGCGGCACCAGCGAGGACCGGTAGGGGAACCCGACGTCCTTCTCCGGGCTGGTGCCCAGCCGGTGCTGACCGTCGGTCCAACCGCCCACTGCCTGCCAGTTCGCCCCGACGCCGCTGCGTTCGATCGCCACCACGTCGGGCACCTCGACACCCATGGCGCGCAGTTCGGCGGCCTTGGCCGCCACCGCGACCGCTTTCGGGCCGGCGCCGATCACCGCGAGTGTCGGGGCCGCCGTCCGGTCCGCCGGGCCGCTCACAGCGCCTCCCCCAGCACGGTGACCGCCCGGCCCCACAGCGCGGTGAGCCGGTCGACCTCGTCGGCGGTGCTCAACCGGTCGCTCCACCGCCAGCTGGTCCGCAGCTGCGGCCCGCCGGCCTCGCTGGTCACCACCGAGATGACGTCGAACGCGTAGCGCAGCGGAAGCGCCGGCTCGGCGGCGACCGGCAGCTGCGCGTTGAGCACGTCGTCGGTCAGCAGCGACCAGTCAGCTCCGGTCCGGTCACCGCTGAGGTCGTAGCGGCCGATGTAGTTGAACTCGACCTGGGGTTCGCGCGCCTCGACGAGATCTCCGCGCAGGTATCGCAGCAGCCCGTAGTCCAGTCCCCGATTGGGCACGCCGGCAAGCTCATCGGTGACCGAGCCCAGCAGCGCACGGGCAGCGGCCGGGTCGGCTGCTGCGGTGTCGACGTCCACCGGCTGCTCGGCCGCGCCCAGACGCACCGGGTACACCGAGGTGAACCAGCCGACCGTCGCCGAGGTGTCGCAGGACCCGCCGAGCACCGTGTCCTCCCGGCCGTGGCCCTCCAGCGCGATCAGCGCCCCGTGCTGTGCGGGCTGGTCGCGCTGCGCGCGCCACGACGTGATCGTCAGGGTGAGTGCGGCCAGCAGGAAATCGCGCATCTCGATCGACGCTGCGTCGAGACGGCGCAGGATCTCAGCGGTGGTCGCGGCGTCGGTGACCACGTCGGTCAGCCGGTGCGAGGCCCAGGTGTCGCGGGACGGGTCGGGTAGCCGGCCGGCCAGCACCGGATCGGGCGGGTCGAGCCGACTGGCCCAGTAGGGTCGTTGCTCCTCGACCTCACCGGTGTCGGCGCGCCGCTCCAGCATCCGCGTCCACTCCCGGTACGTGGTGTATTCGGCGGCGCGCTCGGGGATGTCGCCGGCGGCGAGGTCGGCCGACAGCTGCGCGAGCGCGGCCAGGATCACATACCAGGACACCACGTCGGTGGCCAGGTGGTGCACGCACAACAGCAGCAGCGACGGCTCGGCACGGAACCACACCGCCTGCACCATGGATCCGGTCGCGGGGTCGATGCGCTCGACCGCCGCGGCGGCTTCGACGCCGACGCAGTCCTCGGCCGGGCGGTCCGCGGTGACCAGCACGTCGGCGGCCGATACCGCACCCGGCGGGCGGGTGAACAACCGCTGCCCGTCGGCAAGGATCGAGCGCAGCATGTCGTGGCGGTCCAGCAGCGCCTGCAGCACCGCCACCATGCGCTCCTCGGTGATCCCCGCCGGCACTTTGACCAACACGTTCTGGGTGAATCGACGGAAGTTCCCGTACTGGTACATCCAGTGCATGATGGGAGCGGCAAGCACCTCGCCGAATCGGTCGTCCTCGACCGGGGCGGGGGCGTGGCGCTCGTCGGCGGCGTCCACCGCGGCAGCGAGTTCACGAATGTTGTTGCACTCCAGCATCAGCCGGGCCCGCATTTCGACACCGCGCCGGCGCGCCTCGGCCACCAGCGTCAGCGCGACGATGCTGTCCAGCCCCATCTCGAGGAAGTCGGTCGTCACCCCGACCTCTGCCGCCTCCAGCACATCGGCGAGCAACCCGGCCAGGGTCGTCTCGGTGGGTGTCGCCGGCGGCACCGCAGTACTGTCGGATCCCGCTGCCTCGTCGGCGATCCCGGCCAGCGCCGCGTCGTCGATCTTGCCGTGTGCGGTCAGCGGCAACGTGTCGAGGAACACGATCCGTTGCGGCACCATGTAGTGCGGTAACCGTGCCGCCAGCCGGTCGCGTAGCTCCCCTGGTTGGGGTGCTGCCGCGCCGCCGACCACGAAGGCGGTCAACCGGGTGTGGCGGCCCCTGGTGTGTGCGGCGACGTACGCGTCGCGCACCCCGGGGTGGTCGCACAGCACCGCGGCGATCTCGCCGGGTTCGACCCGGAATCCGCGGATCTTGACCTGGCTGTCGGCCCGGCCGAGGAACTGCAGGGCGCCGCCGGGCCCGCGACGCACCACGTCGCCGGTCCGGTACATCCGCCGGCCGGGGGTGAACGGGTCGGCGACGAACCGCGCGGAGGTCTCCGCCGCACGGCCCAGGTATCCGCGGGTCAGTTGGGCGCCGGACAGGTAGAGCTCACCGGCCACCCCGTCGGGAACCGGGCGCAGCCAGGCATCCAGGACGTGCGCGCCGGTCTCCTCGGTGGGGAAGCCGATCGCCGGCTCGGGGTGCGCGTCGATGGCCGCGACCACCGCCTCCACCGTGGTCTCGGTCGGGCCGTAGCAGTTGAACGCCGCCATCCCGGTGCGGGCGCACTCGTCACCGATCATGCGCCAGGTGCCCGCCCCGACGGCTTCCCCGCCCAGCGCGAGGACCGCCAGCGGAACCGTGCTCAGCAGACCGACATCGCGCAGCTGGGCGAACATCGACGGGGTGGTGTCGAGCATGTCCAGACCGAACCGGCCGATGGTGTGCACCAGAGCGTGTGCGTCACGCTGACATTCGTCGCCGATGATGTGCACGGTGTGCCCGTCGAGGAGCGCGGCCAGCGGCTGCCAGGCGGCGTCGAAGGTGAACGACCACCCATGCGCGACCCGCAACGGCCGCCCCAGCCGGTTGCGGGCCGGCGCCAGGACGTGCCCGGCGTGGTCGGCGGCGTAGGCCAGTACCGCACCGTGGGTTCCGACCACCCCCTTCGGGCGGCCGGTCGTTCCGGAGGTGAACACCACGTAGGCGGCCTGCTCGGGCACCACATCGGCGGGCCGGTAGTCCGGTGGCGGTTCGGGGGCAAGTGTGGACAGGAAAGCGTCGTCGACGACGATGCGCGCGTTCGACTGCTCCAGGATGTCGGCCACCCGGTCGGCCGGCATCGCCGGGTCCAGCGGCACGATCGCCGCACCGGCCTTGAGCACACCGAACATCGCGACGACATAGTCGCTGCCGCGGGCAAGCGAGATCGCCACCCGGTCCTCGCCACCGGCACCGGCGGCCAGCAGCGCGGCGGCCACCCGGTCGGCGGCCTCGTCGAGTTGACGGTAGGTCAGCACCCCCTCCTCGTCACCGGCATCCCAGCTCAGCGCCACCGACCCCAGCCGGCTGGCGGCGACGCGGGTGAAGGCGGTGTGCACACCGGTCCGGGACACCGCCTCGCCGGCGGGCGCCGGCGCCGGGGGCTGCTCGTCGGGCAGCAGGATTCCGGCGTCGCGCAGCGGGCGGTCCCAGCAGCTGAGCAGGCGCTGCGCGGTGTGCACCACCCTGCGGCCCAGCGCCTCGGGTTCGAGCTGGCCCAGCGCCCCGTCGAGCACCTCGACGAAAACAGTGAGCCGCTCCCCGGCCAGGTGGGCGGCCAGGGTGACCGGGAAGTGCGACAGACTCTCGAGTGCCGACGGGACGAACGTCGCCCCGTGAGCGTCGAATTCAGTTGTCCCGACCAGACCGCCGGGCGGGAAGTTCTCGTACACCAGCAGGGTGTCGAACATCTCGCCGATACCGGCCAGGGCCCGCAGTTCGGCGTGGCTGAGGTAGCCGTGGTCGCGCAGTGCGGCGGCCTCGCGCTGCAGCGTCAGGCACTGGTCACCGGCCGTCGCTGCGGGGTCCAGGCGGACCCGAAGTGGCACGGTGTTGATGAACAGCCCGACCATCCGCTCCACACCGGCCAGCTCCCCCGGACGTCCGGAGACGGTGACACCGAAGGTGACGTCGTCACGGTCGGTCACCACCGACAGCACGGTGGCCCAGGCCATCTGGATCAGTGTGTTGATGGTGACGCCCCGGCTGCGGGCGCCCTCGGCGAGCTGCCGGGTGGCCTCGGGGTCGAGTGTCACCTCGGTGAGCCGGGGGCGGCCCGCCTCGGGCGCCACCGAGGTCAGCGCGGGGGTCAGCAGCGTGGGTGAGGTGATGCCGTCGAGGTGGCGGCGCCACAGCGCCAGGCCGGCGTCCCGGTCGCGGCCGGCCAGCCAGCCGATGTAGTCGCGGTAGGGCCGCGGCGGGTCGGGCAGCGCCGTGCTGTCGCCGCCGGCCCGGTACAGCGTCAGCAGCTCGCCCATGAACAGCGGCAGCGACCAGCCGTCGATCAGGATGTGGTGCGCGGTCACCACGAAGCGCCACCGGCGCGGCGTCTCGATCAGCAGGAAGCGGATCACCGGGCCGCGCGCCAGGTCGAACGGCGTTGCCCGTTCGTCGTTCTCGACCGCGGCGGCGGCCTCGTCGGTGTCGACGGTGACATGCCGCCACGGCAGCTGCACACGGGTCGGGATGATCTGTACCGCCCGGCTCAGGTCGCCCTGCACGAAACTGGCGCGCAGGTTCGCGTGGCGGTCGAGCAGCTGGGCGGCGCAGGAACGGAGCAGGTCGGCCTCGAGGCTGCCGGTGGCATCGGCAGCCATCGCGATGACGTAGGGATCGGTGCGCGCCGACCCGCCCTCGGTCAGCGTCGCCATCGAGAACAGGCCCTGCTGCAGCGGGCTCAGCGCCAGTACATCCTCGATCGCCGGCGGGTCGACTCTGGTCTCGGTCTGTGTCATCTAGGGTCCCCCGCCGCTCCAGGACGCGGTCAGCGCGGCCAGCTCCTGTTCGGACAGCCCGGACGCCGACATCGGTTCGTGGTGGATGTCGTCGGGCTGTTCGCCGGTGCTCGCGCCGGCGTCGACGACGCGGGCCAGCTCGGCCAGCACCGGGTACTCGAAAACCATCCGCGCAGTCAGCGCCAGGCCGCTGTCGCGGGCGCGTGCGGCCAACTGCACGGCAAGCACGCTGTCGCCGCCGAGACCGAAGAAGTCGTCGTGGCGGCCGACATCCTCGGTGCTGAGCAGCCCGGCGAGCAGGTCCGCCAGCGCACGCTCGGTGTCGGTGCGGGGCGCTTCCCATTCCACCGCGGACGGGCCCTCGTCCGCGGTGGCCGACCCGTCGACGGTCGCGCCGACGATCTGCAGGCTGCCGGCGTCCTGCCAGCGGGCGCGGTCTCCGGTGCGGTACAACGGCGCGCCCGACGAATCGGCCACCACCTTGTCCCCGGCCAGCGTCCCGCCGAGGTAGAGATCGCCGAACACCCCCACCGGCACCGGCTGCAGGTCGGCGTCGAGCACATAGACCCGGTGCGCGGATCCCCACTCCCCCAGGATCTGTCGGCGCTCCGCGGTTCCGAGCAGGTCCACGTCGCCGAGCCGGTGGTCGGGGTGCTCGGCGAAGGCGGTGATCACCCGATCCAGCCAACCTGCCAACCGCTCGATGGTGCGGCGGCTGTACAGCTCGGGGCGGTAGATCAGGTGACCCCGGTATCCGGGCTGATCGGCGTCGTCGGCCACCTCGACGGCGGAGAAGTTCAGCGACAGATCGGCCTGGGCCATGTCGAAGTTCGGTTCCAGCGCGGTGAACGCGGTCTGCCCGTCGATCATCTGCCGCTGCGGCAGCTGGTCGCGCACATGGACGACCACCTGGAACAACGGGTTGCGCGACAGCGAGCGGGGCGGGTTGACCGCCTCGACGACCTGCTCGAAAGGCAGGTCGGAGTTCGAGTAGGCAGACAACGCCAGGTCGCGGGCACGGCCGAGCACCTCACGCAGGGTGGGGTTGCCGCTCAGGTCGTTGCGCAGCACCACGAAGTTGACGAAGAAGCCGACGAGCTGCGCCAGCTCGGACTCCGATCGTCCGGCCACCGGGGTGCCCAGCGGGATGTCCAGGCCGCCACCGGCTTTGCCCAGGGTGACCGCGACCGCAGCCTGCAGCGCCATGAACTCGGTGATGCCGAGCTCGCGGCACACCCCGGCCAGCTTCGCCCTGGTCGACGCGGCGATGCTGAACTCGACCGCCTCACCGTTGCCGCTGGGTAGCCGCGGACGCTGGAAGTCCAGCGGCAGACCGGCCTCGGTCGGCGAGCCGGCAAGCTGGCGGGCCCAGTACTCGCGTTGCGGCGCGACGATGCCGGTGTCGTCGCTGAGCAGTTCGCCCTGCCAGGCGCCGTAGTCGGTGTACTGCACGCTCAGCGGCGCCCAGTCGGGTTGGTGGCCGGCACTTCTGGCGCGGTACGCGGTGACCAGGTCGGTGAACAACACCTGGCCCGACCAGTGGTCCCCGGCGATGTGGTGGATCACCAGCGAGACCACCACCTCGGTGCCGGCGGCGGTTTCGACCTCGAACACCGCGGCCCGGATCGGCCATTCCCGTTCCAGGTCGAAGGCGTGCCGCTGTTCGCCGGACAGCTCGGTCTGCAGCCATTGCTCGTCGCTGCCGCGCGCCCGCCGTACCCGGAAGTCGGCCGCCATGTCGTTGACGACCTGGTGGGGGGTGCCGTCGACCTCGCGGTAGGTGGTCCGCAGGATCGCGTGCCGGTCGACGACGTCACCGATCGCGCCGACAAGTGCACCGGTGTCGCACGGCCCGGACAGCCGGGCGGCGAACGGAATGTTGTTGACCGGGCTGGGCCCTTCGATGCGGTAGCCGAACCAGGAC
The DNA here is from genome assembly GCF_056160785.1 of Mycobacterium sp. ABE4_509. Classification (NCBI taxonomy): domain Bacteria; kingdom Bacillati; phylum Actinomycetota; class Actinomycetes; order Mycobacteriales; family Mycobacteriaceae; genus Mycobacterium; species Mycobacterium sp. ABE4_509. The sequence continues at coordinate 21,322 of NZ_JBSWXU010000095.1, forward strand.
CGCAGCTGCGAGGACGACAGCGGCGCCGGCCCGTTCTGGGCCAGGGCCACCAGCCGAGGCCGCGCCGGGCCGGTCCCCGCCGCGCCGAGC
>NZ_JBSWXU010000096.1:0-21257 GCF_056160785.1 Mycobacterium sp. ABE4_509
CGGCGCACCCGCCCAGCCCGCCACCGCGTTCATCCCGGCGATCGCCTCGGTGGCGCTGCGGTGCGCCGCGCCCAGCGTGGGCGCCGTCGGGCCGATCACCACCGGACCGTCGTCGAACACCTTCAGCAGGTCGGACAGGAACCGGTCGGTGAGAGACAGTCCGCCCGACACGATGGCGACCAGCCAGGTGCCGTGCACGTCGGACAACGCCCCGCGGCCGTTGCGGCTGGCGACGTCGTGGACGTCCTCGCCTGCCTCATCGGCCCGGCCGGGCCGGGGGAGCCCGACGATCACCGTCGCCGGTGCGGTCGCGTCCCAGTTCAGGGCCGCAGCCTGGGACTGCAGTTCGGGGCCGACGTCACCGCGGACCACGGAGTCGACCAGGTTGGCCTCCATCCGGCTGTCCCAGGCGCCGCGGGCCTCGGCCTGATCGGCGTAGGCCGTCGCCGCGGCGAACGCCAGGTCGCGGCTGTAGCGCAGGATGCCCGCGGTGAGCGCGGTGAGCTGCTCCTCGGAGCGGGCCAGCAGCGGCACCACCTCTTCGAAGAACTCCATGGTGACGCGCACCATCTCCACCGACTGGCGCAGCGCGATGCGCCGGCGCAGGTCCTGCGGCACCACCTCGAAGGCCTGGGCGGTGTAGCTGACGTCGCTGCGCGGGTCGCGCATCCACTCCACGAAGTTCATCACCGCGGTCTGCACGACCAACTGGACACTGGCCCGCTGCGACGCCTCCAGGTCGGCGAAGAACGGCAGCCGCTCCTCCATGACATGGACCGCCTCGGTGGCCAACCGGCCCGAGTACTGCTTGAGCCGGCGCAGCACCGAGTCCGGCACCGTCTCGAGCACCTCGACGGTGGACTTCGGCGGAACGAACCGATTGTTGTCGGGCACCCCTAAAATCTACGCCTGGCGACTGGTGGAAACCTCCAACTCAGGCCACGCCCGGGTCCGACGTCTGCTCCGGCGCCGCCATCACATCGTCGATCTCATACTTCTGCGCCGCCTCGACCGCCACCGACATGTCGATCTCGCCGTCGCGGGCCAGGCCCTCGAGCACGGCGACGGCGATCGACTCGGCGTCGGTGTTGAAGTAGCGGCGCGCGGCGGGCCGGGTGTCGGAGAACCCGAACCCGTCGGTGCCCAGCGTCACGTACGTGCCGGGCACCCAGGGCCGGATCTGCTCGGGCACCGCGCGCATCCAGTCCGACACCGCGACCACCGGGCCGGTGGCATCGGCCAGCGCCTCGGTCACATACGGGGTGCCTGCCGGACGCTCGGGGTGGCGCAGCGCCTCCTTCTCGATCGCGACACCGTCGCGGTTGAGCTCGCCCCAACTGGTCACCGACCACACATCGGCGGCCACATCCCAGTCGGTCGCCAACAGGTCCGCCGCGCGCAGCGCGTCGGGCATCGACACCCCCGACACCAGGATCTGGGCGGTGTAGGTCTTCTTCTCCGGTGCGGGCCGGTAGCGGTAGATGCCCTTCAGCAGCCCCTCGACGTCGAGCCCCTCGGGTTCGGCCGGCTGCACGTAGGGCTCGTTGTAGATCGTCATGTAGAAGTAGACGTTCTCCGGGTTCTCCCCGTACATCCGCTGCAGGCCGCTCTCGATGATGTGGGCGATCTCGTAGGCGAACGCCGGATCGTAGGCCACCACCGCCGGGTTGGTCGCCGCAAGCAGCACCGAGTGACCGTCCGCGTGCTGCAGCCCCTCACCGACCAGCGTGGTGCGCCCGGCGGTGGCGCCCAGCACGAAACCGCGGGCCATCTGATCGGCCGCGGCCCACAAGCCGTCACCGGTGCGCTGGAACCCGAACATCGAATAGAAGATGTAGATCGGGATCATCGGCTCGTTCTGGGTGGTATACGACGTGCCCACCGCGGTGAACGACGCGGTCGAACCGGCCTCGTTGATGCCCTCGTGCAGGATCTGCCCGACCTCGCTCTCCTTGTAGGCGAGCATCAGCTCCGCGTCGACCGCCGTGTACAGCTGGCCGTTGCGGTTGTAGATCTTGAGGCTGGGGAACCACGAGTCCATCCCGAACGTGCGCGCCTCGTCCGGGATGATCGGGACGATCCGCTTACCGATGTTCTTGTCCCGCAGCAGCTCCTTGAACGTGCGGACGGTGGCCATCGTGGTGGCCACCTCCTGCTTGCCCGAACCCTTCTTCAGCGCCTTGTAGGTGTCGGAGCCGGGCAGCTTCAGCACCTTGGCCTTGGTGCGCCGTTCGGGCAGGAAGCCGCCCAGGGCGCGGCGCCGGTCGAGCAGATAGCGGATCTCGGGGGCCTCCGGGCCCGGGTGGTAGTAGGGCGGCAGATACGGGTCGTTCTCGAGCTGTTCGTCGGAGACCGGGATGCGCTGGGCGTCGCGGAACTGCTTGAGATCGTCGAGCGCGAGCTTCTTCATCTGGTGGGTCGCGTTGCGGCCCTCGAAGTGCGAACCCAGCTGGTAGCCCTTGATGGTCTTGGCCAGGATGACCGTCGGCTGACCCTTGTGCTCCATCGCCGCGTGGTAGGCGGCATACACCTTGCGGTAGTCGTGACCGCCGCGCTTGAGGTTCCAGATCTCGGAGTCGGACATCGGCTCGACCAGCGCCTTGGTCCGGGGATCCCGGCCGAAGAAGTGGTCGCGCACGTACGCGCCGTCGTTGGCCTTGTAGGTCTGGTAATCCCCGTCAGGGGTGGTGTTCATCAGGTTGACCAGCGCGCCGTCCTTGTCGGCGTGCAGCAGCGCGTCCCATTCGCGCCCCCACACCACCTTGATGACGTTCCAGCCCGCACCCCGGAAGAACGACTCCAGCTCCTGGATGATCTTGCCGTTGCCGCGCACCGGACCGTCGAGACGCTGCAGGTTGCAGTTGATCACGAAGGTCAGGTTGTCCAGCCCCTCGTTGGCCGCCACCTGGATCAGCCCGCGGCTCTCTGGCTCGTCCATCTCACCGTCGCCGAGGAACGCCCACACATGCTGGTCGCCGGTGTCCTTGATGCCGCGGTCGTGCAGGTAGTGGTTGAACCGGGCCTGGTAGATGGCGTTCATCGGGCCCAGGCCCATCGACACCGTCGGGAACTCCCAGAAGTCCGGCATCAGCCGCGGGTGCGGGTAGGACGGCAGCCCGCCGCCGGGGTGGCTGTGCTCCTGACGGAACCCGTCGAGCTGGTCGGAGGTGAGCCGGCCTTCCAGGAACGCGCGCGCGTAGATGCCGGGCGAGGCGTGGCCCTGGATGAACACCTGGTCGCCGCCACCGGGGTGGGACTTGCCGCGGAAGAAGTGGTTGAAGCCCACCTCGTAGAGGGCGGCCGAGGATGCGTACGTCGAAATGTGGCCGCCCACACCGACTCCGGGCCGCTGCGCGCGGTGCACCATGATCGCGGCGTTCCAGCGGATCCACGCCCGGTAGCGCCGCTCGACGTCCTCGTCGCCGGGGAACCAGGGTTCCAGCTCGGTGGGGATCGTGTTGACGTAGTCGGTGGAGGTCAGCGCCGGGATCGCGACGCGCTGCTCACCGGCGCGTTCCAGCAGCCGCAGCATCAGGTAGCGCGCCCGCGCCGGGCCCGACCGTTCGAGCAGGTCGTCGAAGGATTCCAGCCATTCGCCGGTCTCCTCGGGGTCGATGTCCGGCAGGTACGACGCGACACCCTCGCGGATGACGCGGACGCGATCGGGTTCTGCTGTACTGCCGGAGTTTTGAGCCAGGTCCTGGCGCACGAACTCGGTCGTCAACTTCCGCTCCTTGTTAGGCGGGGTACTTGGCGCATCGATCGGCGAGGGGTTCCCCCGCCTCGTCGGCGCGCGCGGACTCTATCCTCGTCCAATCCTGCCTCATCCGCACTGCCGGGTGTGCGGGTGCTTCAAACCCGGCGAACGCGGGGATCGCAGGGTCAAGCCCCAGCCGAGGCGGTAACGTCTGCAGACTGTGCTGATCGGCTGGCTGCGCACCCCCCGTGCCCGGCTTGCCGCCTTCGTCGCCGGAACCCTGGCGGCCACGGCCATGATCATCGTGGGCTGCACCAGCGTCACCGACGGCGAAGCCGCCGTCTCGGCCGGCGACGCGCCGGTGTACCGGGCGTCGGTGTCGGCGTCGATGGAGGAGTCCGCCGCCAGCTCCAGTGCCCGGGAATCGGAGCGCCAGGCCTCGCTGACCGCCGAAGCGGTCAAGTCGGTATGCGAGGCGCTGAGCTCGAGCAGCGCCGAGGCGATCGGCGCGGTCAACGCCTATGTCGATGCGTTCAACGCCAACACCGCCGATGTCGGCCGCACCGCCGGCCCGGCGATCGACGCGCTGAACCTCAGCGCCGACGTCGTCGCCCGCAACATCTCCGAGCCGTTGACCCCCGAGCTGCGCGACGCACTCAACCGGTGGGTCGACGCCGCCAGGGCGGTGGCGACCGCGATCGCCGCCAACTACGGAACCGACGAATTCAACGCCGCGATCGCGGAGCTGAACGCGTCGAAAACCACCGCGTTGGACCGCTGCGATGCGGCATATCGATGAAGTCTGCGGCCAGCGGCTTGCCGTGGGCCCGGGTCGTGCGACGATAAGAGCAGAACGTGGCGAGTTTTGCGCCGTGTCGAGTCGGCTGAAGGAGGATTGACCGTGGTGTCGGCGGGTGACCCCCCGAACTACGCCCGCAGTCTGGGCATCCAAAAAAATCAGGTTGTGCAGGAGTTGGGGTGGGACGAAGACACCGACGACGACATCCGGGCGGACATCGAGGAGGAGAGCGGCACCGAGCTCCTCGATGAGGACGCCGATGAGGTCATCGACGTGGTGTTGCTGTGGTGGCGAGACGGAGACGGCGACCTGGTCGACGCGTTGATGGACGCCATCACCCCGCTGGCCGACGACGGCGTCATCTGGGTGGCCACCCCCAAGACCGGCCAACCCGGGCACGTCCAACCGGCCGAGATCGCCGAGTCCGCCCCGACCGCGGGTCTGATGCAGACGTCCTCGGCGAACCTGGGGGACTGGATCGCCACCCGCCTGGTCCAGCCGAAGTCCAAGGCCGCCGGCCGGCATTAGATGCAGGTCGGGGATCAGGCGCCGGACTTCACGCTCAAGGACCAGAACAACCAGCCCGTCACGCTGTCGGAGTTGTTGGGCGGGCGCGCCGTGCTGCTGGTGTTCTTCCCGCTCGCGTTCACCGGCATCTGCCAGCGCGAACTCGACGACATCCAGGACCACATCGGCGACTTCGTCAACGCCGATCTGGCCACGCTGGCCGTCTCCGTCGGGCCGTCACCGACCCACAAGGTGTGGGCCGGTCAGCGCGGGTTCACCTTCCCGGTGCTCTCGGACTTCTGGCCGCACGGTGCGGTCAGCCGGGCCTACGGGGTGTTCAACGAGGTGTCCGGCTACCCCAACCGCGGCACGTTCGCCGTCGACGCGACGGGTGTGATCCGGTTCGCCGACTGCCGCCAGCCCGGTGAGGCCCGCGACGGTGCGGTCTGGGCGGCCGCGCTGGACACACTGCGGGCCTGAGCCTCCGGCTGGTCTCCGGCACCGCGAATTTCCGGTTGACCACCCGCGCGATGTAACCTGCCCTGCGATCGGGCGCGTAGCTCAGTGGTAGAGCTCTGGTTTTACACACCAGCGGTCGGCGGTTCGATACCGTCCGCGCCCACCAAGGTTCTCGCAGGTCAAGCCAGAGTATTGTGACTGAGCGCCGCCCCTCAAGAACCCCCACTGTGCCAAGAACGTGCCGACGGGGGCAGAGGTGTGCCCAATCTACGTGTCAGGGTTGCCACCTACCGTCATAGCCACGAACGAGGCGGACCAGCGAGAAAGCACTCTGTGGTGGCCGATCTTGTCCGCCGCCTTCGACGCGTTGCGCTGCACCCGCTCACCTTAGATGAGCGAGTTAGATGAGCGAGTCGACGAGGAGCACCCGATGCCGCGCGACTTGCTGCGGAATCCGGTGCGGGTGCAGGTCGAAGCGGAGGTACGCAGCGCTGGCACTACAACGCTGCGCAGCCACCTGCCGGATGAGGTGCAATTTGAATCGCCGCGCGCAGCGTATTGACGAGTTTCGTGGGCGAGAATTGCCACCGTGAGCGTTGCGTGGAGATACCAAGTGATTGACCTCCCCGTGGACAATGACTGGACGGGCGGCCCGGACTATCAATCCAAAGTGGTGGTGTTCACCGGCACATGTCCGAGTTGTCAGCACCTGGTAGAAGACAGCCTGACAGGCAGGACTCTGGTGACTGCAACGGCGGAGCGACCAGACGCGGGCCTATTGAGTGCCCCGTCCATATTTCGGTGCAACTGTCATGGTCATGACCATGAGGGGCGCCCACAGAACGAACAACAAGGGTGCGGCGCGAGCTGGTTTGCCCGGCCGTACCTAGTCGAGGAGGGCAGGGAGGACTACAAGCTGGAGCCCGTCACCGAGCCGGCGGTGCTTGCCGATGTCGTGCTCGTCGATGCGGAAGACCAAAAGAACCAGGACGGGTATCGGGAGCTCGTCGCGAAATGGATCCCCGGTATCACTGCCGTGACTGGGACTCTTGGGCTGGCCACTGTGGTCCTTTCCCAGGACTCCGTCAAGACGTTGGACCAGTCGTGGCGGATCGGCGCATTCGGGGCAGTCGCGATGGCCGTCCTGCTTGCCGCACTTGCCATTATGCTCATTTACCGCACGGCCTACGGACTGCCCAAGAGTGTCCCGAACCAGAGCCCCGAGGATTTGCGGAAGAATGCCGCCAGGATTAGGAACCGGCTGTCGAAGGTGACTGCCCGCCTGCGCCTTGCCATCGTGTGTGCAATCGCAGCACTGATCGCGATGGTCACCGCGCTCGGCATCTTCTGGATCCAGCCTTCGACCACGCTCTCGATCAGCGTGAGCTATGCCGACACCGCAAACGGCGGTGCGCACACCACCGTGTGTGGCAAGTTTGTCGAGGCGGCCAATGCGACCTTGCGTGTGTCGGTGACTGACGGCCCCCGCAGCACCACCGAATCGATCCCGTTGTCTGACGTTATTACAATCCAGCAAGCCTCGACATGCAAGGGATGACCCATGTGTAACACCGTCCCCGGCTCCGCAAGCCTCACCGGCACCGGCCTCGCCGTCGATGGCCTCGTGGAAATTTGGGCCGGACTGAGCGCCGTCCGTGAATATGGACTCGCCGACCACCCTCCGAAACCCACCGACATGAGCGGTCTACCTACGAATCGTGAGTTCGACCGGGCAGCGCCCAAACACGCTTTACTCGACTACCCGCCGGATGTTCCCTTCCCCGACCGGCTTCAAGCGGAGCTCCTACTCCGCGGTATGGGCGTGTGGGTCGAGCCGGTGCACCGCGTGGGCCTCTGCGGTGCACCTGCGCAGCCGGCGGCGGGAAAGCAGCGTCCCACGGTCAGCCTTGACCTCAACCGTGTCGATGATGCTGTTGCAGACCCCGCCATCGGCGTCGCGCCGGGAAACAGAGTGGCAGTCGTCGACTCAGGCGATCTGCACAGCACCCAGACATACATGGTTGACTTCCTCGGCGGCCGGGCCGCCAAAGTTAGCCCCGATGACAAACTTGGCCACGGGACAGCCGTTGCCGATCTGATCCGTCACATCGACAACAACGCGATAGTGTCCGCCGTGCGCGTGGTTGACGACAGTAACCAGACCAGCCATGAACTGCTCTGCGGGATGACCTACGCTCTGTGGTCGAGACTTTTCGACGTGGTCAACGTCAGTCTTTCCGCCCAGGGCGCTCCGGGATGCATGACGGTGCTGGGCGGTAGCCTCGCCATGGTTCTCGACATCTGCGTTGGGAGCGGGAGTGTCCCCACAATTGTTGCTGCGGCGGGAAACGCTGACACAAACGAAGGGTTCGGCTATCCGGCGCAACTTCCTGGCGCAACGGTTGTGTGCGCCTGGGACTTCGATGAGAAGCCAACCACATACAACGTCAGAGTCCCGCAACACATCGCACCCGTCCACGCCACCGGCGGCATGAAAAAGGACGGCTTCGGCACCATCACGTCCCCTTCGGGACACGCCGAACAGATCTACGGAACGTCTTTTGCAGCTGCGGTCGCAACCGCCATGATGATCCCTTGACCCGACCGACCTACCCACCCAGTCGCCCGCTGTAGTGCGAGACAGGAGTCAGGCGCCGATCGATCTGTTTCGTTGCTGGTATGCGAGCAAGGCGCGCACGTATCGTCAGAAATCGATGATTGGTTGCTGATCGCCGGCCGTTGAATGTCGAAATAGGTAGCAGTAGAGGTGATGTAGCCGTGCTCAACGTCCTCACGGTGCGGAATATCGGCCTCGGAGGAAAATGTCGATCCCTCGCTTTTCATCGCATCCAGCCGGGCGACCTCGTGCGGATCGACGATAGCGACCCAGATCCTCGTCCGGCCTATGACCTGATTCGCGAACTTCACGGACCGGTCGTTTGCCCCGCCCGCATGAGGTGTCGATGAAGTCCACACCGAGAGCGGCGATCAGGTGGGCTTCGAGGCGGGTGTTGCACATCTCCGAGGCCGCCACGATGATGCGGTGCAGTGGTTGGCGGTCCAACGCGAGCCAGCGACGCACGCCGCTCTCGTCGACGTGGGAGACCTTGTTGGAGATCGCGATATGGGTGTGCAGATCGGGGTCACCGGCCCGGGAGTCGCGGTGGGTGAACACCGCAGCGATGAGCCCCTCGGTGTCGACCTGGGCGACGCCGTTGGCGCCGACCCGGGTATAGGCGGCGGTGTCCTGCAACCACTCCAGGACATCGTTGATTGCGGCATCGTGGGCGGACTCGATCTGTTCAGCTACGTGGAGCGGGGCGATGGCCCACAGCGTCGAGACCGATTTCACGGGGGAGAAGGTGAGGTCGTAGCCGGCAACGGCAGTAGTGGCCGCACGCGTGTTGCGGGCGATGAACCCGGATAGCTCACGTTCATCGGCCGGTGGGCGATCGTACTGCTCGCCAAACAGCTCGCGGGCGATCCTGGTACGGATGCGGGCGCGGACCTCGGCGTCGATGGTGGCGTTCCACTGGGCGCCGAGGGCGGTGTTGAACTCGCGGTACGCCAACGCGAGTCGGCGGATGAACTCTGGTTCACCGCGGCTGACCTGGAATCGACGCCCGAGTTGCCCCGCGGCGTGCTGAGCTCGGACCCCATGCCCGGCGACGTGGTTCATGATGCGCTCGGCGTTTGGGGTGCAGGCCCTCTCCGTAGAGGGCGCGCATCTGCTCCTCGGACACGACCGAGCCCGGCGCGACGGCCCAAATCGTCTCGTGAACTTCGGCACTGACGTCGGTGCCGCCAGTGTCCGAGAGTGCGGCCAGGCCTCGGCCCCCCCAGCGTCCCGGCGCTTCGCCGTGAGCGGAGTAATAGTCGGCCAACGTCGAGCAGCCCCGTTGAGTGCGGTCGGCGGCGGCGACCTGTCGCACCAGGTACTGGTAGCCGTCCCCAGCGGTCAATTTGTGCAGGGTCATCACCATGATGCGCCTCCGAATGTCCGCATGCGCCGAACACTACGTAGCCGAAGCCGAAAATCTCCAACACCAAACCGGCTGTTCTCAAGGAACTCTCAGAATTCAGGACCTGGATGCAAGAGGTGTGCGGTTAATGGGCGTGCTGCAGAAGGGGGCTTGGACAGGGTGTGCTGAGGGGGCCGCGGGCGGCGGCGGGAGAGCGGGGCAGCAGGTAGAAAGCAGTGAGCGTCGCAGAAGGGGGCGGCAAATTGGATTTCGACGAATGTGGCTGTGGTGGTGGCCAGCTCGCGCCACTGGTTTCTAAGGTCCCGACCATGACCTCATCGAGAACATCCAAAGTGGAAGCACGGCGACGGGCCCGCGACGCAACCCGGCGCGCCAACGAGGAACGAGCTGCTCGGGACAAGGCAAACATCGACGATGCCGCCGACTTCCTGGTCGCAGTTGGCAGGGTTGCCGAAGTTGAGACCTGGAAGAAGGAACGTCTGGCCCAGCTTCGCGAGCAGGTCGACACCGAAGCGGCCAAGCGGGCGGCCGTGCACCGCGCCAAAGCCGGCGCAGCGGTCGCCCACATGCAGGACCGCGGTGAAACATTGAGCGCGATTGCCGCGCGAACAGAGACGGACATCGCGGTGGTTCGCGCCATGCTGCGACACGCCCCCAAGTCCGAAGAACTCGCGGCATGCGGCAGTTCGCCTGAACCAGGCGGCAGAGGTACCCGGACTGGTGCTGGGTCGTTCGGGGGTGATGCGGCCCCGATAGGGCAGAGCTGCGGGCCGACGCGGCCACCCTTTGATGAATGACTAGGGGTACCGGCCTGAGCGGTCGCCGGCGCCAGGAATGGCACGACCTGTCGGCTCCGGTTGAATCCTGAGCAGCCTGCTCCGGGGTGGGTTCTAGTCAACGTCGCAACACCGACGGACGCGGTGAGGCTAGCAGGGCGGTGAATAGGTCGGCGGGACAACGGTCCTGTAGGACCATGCGGGGGCGGTTGTTGAGTTCGTTCTCGACGGCCAGGAGGTGCTCGGGCAAGTGCCCGGCGAGGCTGACGCCTTTGGGGAAATAGTCGCGAAGCTCCGTTGGTGTTCTCGTTGCTCCCCCTTTGCCAGGGTGATCGGGAATCGCAGAAATAGACCGCTGCGCCGAGCTTGTCGCTGGTGGCCAGGTGGCGGGCCATCTCGGTGCCCTGGTCCCAGGTGATCGACCGCATCAGCGTTGGCGGCAGATCCTGCATGCGCGCCACCAATGCGGCGTGCAAAGAGTCAGAATCAGCACGGGGAAGATGCACCAGCCGCAGCATGCGGGTCTGGCGCTCGACCAGCGTGCCAATCGCCGAGAGATGATTGTCGCCGATAATGAGATCACCTTCCCAATGCCCGGCTTGCGACCGGTCGACGGGAGGGAAAGGCCGATCGTGGATGGTGAGCATCGGCTGCTGAAACCGCGGCCGCCGGCGCTTCTGGCACTGGTGTGCGCGGCGATGATCGCGGCCAGTGCGTAATGGTGAGCGACGGTGCGGCGCTAACCGTGAAGGTCGTACGAATCGCGAATTCGGTTGATAGACAGCCTGATATATGCTCTCGTGACACAACCACATGGACCGGTCATTGGGAAAGCGCAGGCGCAGGTGCCGGCTGATCTGCTGCGGACTCCACCGCTGACCGAGCAACTCGGCAACTAAGGTGCTGAGTTGCTCGCTGATGTCGATGCGACGTCGATGGTGGCGAGCGCGGCGGGCGGTCGCCCGACGATGGGCCCGGAAAGGCTGATATTGGCGGCCAGCCGCGGCGTTACGCCGAAGCTCCCGAGAGATGGTCGACGGCGCGCGGCCGAGCCGCTCGGCGATGGCACGCAGGCTCAGCCCCTCACGGCGCAGATCGGCGATCTCAATACGTTCGTCCTGGGATAGGTATCGCGAGCTGATCTCCCGGACCGCGAGGCGATCCAACGGCGGAACGAACCCGACCACCACACCGTTGCGGTAGGTCTTGTAACCGCGTGTCCAGTTCGTCGCCGCAGACCGCGACACACCGACCTCCCGCGCCGCCGCGCGGACACTTCACCCGCGGGCCCGCAACTCCATGAACCGCTGACGTTTGGCCGACTGCGGACGACGCCCCGGCCCCTTCTTCACCCGACGCGACGATGCCAACACAACCTCCAGAATCTAGAGAAGTGTTGCGACCAGACCTAGAAACCACCTTGCCGCGCCGGGGTCAGAATTCACGTGCCGCTGACACCAGGAAGCGTTATGCACCTGCACGACAAGCCGGGTGGCGCGATGCGCCCATGCCCACTCAATCGAGCCCAGGTGAAAGGCGTGGGAGCGAATCGGTCGGCGCCAACGGGCGGTGTGCGTTACGCGAGCTGCCCTCGCTGGCCGTAGCAGCCGCGGAAGACGTTGTACGGTCAGTGGCCTTGGCGGCGCGCAACAAGTTCGTGACGGCAGCCCGAAGCGAGTGTGCCGGCGGACAGGTCGTCGAGCTCGAATAGTAGCTGCGTTGGAGAGTCGGCGACGAACCTAGCCGCGGAGTGTCGGGATCAGCTGACAGTCGGACAACAACCACCTGAGGGGTTCGCCCCATGAGGGCGGCGCCGCATCGGTGTTCACCACGCGTGTGGCCGCCGATTACTCGTCGTAGAACCGCATCCTCGACGCGCGTCCGCGCCACTCGTTCTCGTCGGGCCCGGCGGTGACTACGCAAATGTCGGTGACGTCCTGGCCTGTAAGCGTCACTGAGAAGTCTCCAGCGACGTCGAAATCGGCCTTTCGGTAGGTGGACTACTTTTCGGGATCGGGGTCGTACTCTTCGACCTCCGCGATAAAGGTCCCGTCAAACTCGCCGGAGAGGGTTACGTCGTCGTCCCCGTACCGCAGCTCGGATACCGATATCCCGATTGAGTTCGAGCTCGGGCGCTCGTCGCGAGAGACGCTCGCGTATTCCCCGTCCATCCCGTTCTGAAGCCACCTGTCGACCTCTTCTTGAATATCGTCTCCGAGTGCCCGACGCGCGCTGTCGATCGCGTCGAACATCGTGATACCCATGACGTCCTGGAAATCGGTGCCTCGATGAAAAGTTGGACTGCCGCGGGGTCAGCCGCCCAGCGGCATTCTCAGCTCCGACACCCCTACCTACTCCCTCGAAATGCCCAGCGAAGCGCCCGAGCCAGGCCCTCGACGTACTCTTCACGTTCTTCATGGGGCTGCCATTTGATCCATGAGGGATGGGGAACCGCCAGCAGCCTGGGATGTGCCGGCGTTCGTTGGCGGCCGCGAGGTGCGGTAAACGGCCAAGGGAGTTCGTCGGCCTCTGGGTAGACATCGCGAAGCGTGGCCGACGCGTCTTTCCCAAGACCGATGACCAGACGGGGCTGGATGATCTCTAGCTCTTGGAGAAGGAATGGGCGGCAGTTTTCTATTTCGTGGGGGAGCGACGCTCGGTTGGCCGGCGGATGGCAGTGCACCACGTTGGTAGTGAAGATGTCACTCTTGGCCAGTCCGGCGCGTTCGAGGCCAAGATTGAGGAACCGCCCGCTGCCGCCGGTAAATGGGATCTGCTTTCGCATGCAAGGTTTGCCGCACAAGCTTTGCCCGACGACAACGACTGGCGACTCGGGTGAGCCGTAGCCCGGCGACGCTTGCGTCACGTCGTGGATGTTCATGCCGTCGCAGCGCTGGCACTGCACTATCTCGGCCTTCACCGCTTCCATCAAATTGAGCCGACTCCTCATATGTCGTTCTTACCCGCCCCAGTGGGCTGGCTGAACGCACCTCGCCGAGGTTCGCCGTTAGGCATGTGTACGCAGGCTGGCGCCGTCGATTGCCCGGATCGCGCCGCAGTAGTCGCTCGCCGGGAATCACTGCATGGCGCTGGACACTCCGCTCAACACACGCCAGCTCGATGTGCTTCGGTGGATCGGTGACGGCTGTCCCGACGGTCAATGGACCAACACCGGCTATAAGGTGACTGCCGCCGCCCTGCAGAACAGGCGCCAGGTCACGGTCAACAAGCGGGGTGGTTGGAAGGCGACGATCGGACCCGCCGGTACCTACTACCTAAAGCACGGTGACTACCCGACCGATCACTTCCCGAACAAGCGCCGGTCGTACACAGCCGCGCGATTCGGTTGGCACATTCAGAGCAAAGAACGCCGCAGCGCTCGCTCACCCGCCCCGGTCCCGGCGATCCCACGCCGACCCGAAAGTTTTTGCAGGACATCATCAACGCAGGTGGAGTCCTCGAACTGAACACGAAGGGCGATGACACCAACTACGGCAATCTGGTCGCGATCATAAACAGACGGCAGATGGCACCGAACGGCCAGCAAGTGATTCTGATGGATGGCGCCAGCTACGACCAAAAGGTGTTTCGGCTGTCATCGGTCGCCGAGTGGAAGACGCTGCCACCAGCCGAGGTAGTGGCCGCCGACCGCATTGGGCGCTGGCATCCCGCGGTTGCGGCGCTGCGAAGCGAGAACCGGCTCAGTTCGATCGAATCACCGCAGCGCCAGCGTGTCCTGCGACTGCTTCACGCCCTGGCGCGCGAGGCAGAAGCACGCGGCTACACAGTGAACGAGGCACCAAAGCGGGAGCAGCGCGGATACGGGTACCAGAGCCCCGCTGAGCTGCCCGGATGTGTGATCGTCGGCGTGACGCCGATCAAGTGCGGGATCGGCATCACGCAGCTGCAGGACAAGGTGCCGCACGAGGTAACGATGAAAGAACTGGAGAGGGCCAAGCGGGAGTCGTGGTATCGGATTCCGACCCATGACTACGTGCCGTCCAAGCGGCTGTCGATCACGCTGAACACCGACAGCCGGTACTCCTCAGAGGTTTCGTGGGCAGACACCAAGACAATCGCACTGGAGTCGCGGCTGCCGGACGTCATGACCCTGTTCGAGCGCTGGGCACTCATTCACACCGAGCGCACCGAAGTCGAGCGACTAACTGAGATCGAGAAACAGAAACGGCAAGAACCCGAAGACGAACTCGCCCGCCAGGCCTACGTGCAGCAAACGCTGGGGGAGCGGCTGATCGCAGACATGAGGGAATGGGAACTGGCAGGCCGGCTGCGCCACTACCTCGCTGATATGGCCGAGTGCATCGGGTACATCACCGACGAGGAGCAGCGAGCAGCTGCCATCGAGTGGATGCAGTGGGGCGAGGGCTACCGCAGCAAATGCGACCCGCTGACGAAGTGGTGGTCAGTATCCGGATATCGCGATGAAGCTGCGTGCGGCCGGGCTCACGCCTTCCGACGCCGACCTGCGAAATCGGATTCGGCCGGATCGACCCCACCCGCGACACGATCATTCGGCGAGTTATCCCGGGCACTATCGGGATCAACGACGCGAACAAGAGCAAGGCTTTGCAGTGCCAGCTGGACATGTCGAAGGTGTCTTCGCGGGTTCCCGCAACCGGCCCTCACGATATCCACCCCTTTCGGCAGCATCCGAACACTAACCATTCGATACGCTGGACGGCAGGTCGATGATCCTTCGCGCCTCGATTGCGCATAGCCATGGGGGAACAGGTGAGTATGCGCCGACTAAGTGGTGTCGTGATGGAGCCACGCCGTACACGGTCAAGGGCGAGGTCGTAACTCCGTTGGCGTCTTGGCAGAGTCCAAGGGCGGACTAGGTGTGATGTCAGCTAGGGGGCCACTGAGACTCGCCGGTAGGTCGATGTCCCCGCAACACCTTCTTGGCTCCCGGCGGCACGGCAAGCCTCAACCCCAGAGCATCTCGGTTGCAATATCCTCAGCTCCAACGCGTGGACAAGGTCTCAGAAGAGCCGCCAGTGAGACGATGGAGTCTAGAGCCGGGCCGCATCCGGCATAACACAGGGGGAACCGTGGATATCAGCGAGTATCAGGAGAAAGCGAAGGAGACCAGTCTGCTGCCGTTAGGGGGACCAGACGCAGCAGTGCAACCGCTGCTTGGGCTAGCCTATGAAAGTGGATCGATTCTCAACGTTTACATGCGCTATCTGCGAGATCATATTGACCTCAACGAGAACATCGAACAACTTAAGGAAGAATTGGGCGATTTATTGTGGTACGCCGCAGCGGTGGCCACTGCCTCACAACTGGATCTTGGCGAGATCGCAGATCAAAATCTGACTCGCGCGCGTGATCGCTATTTAGTTACCGGCCAGGACCCTGATTTCGCGAGCCTCCCTCTATACGACGCTTCTTTCCCAGAACATGAGCGCTTCCCCAGGAAGCTGCAGTTTCATTTTGTCGAGCAGGAACGCGACGGTGCCATTACCGCCACTATGCGTCTCACCACTGTCGAACCAAACGCCTTTCCTGACGGCCCGATTAGCGTTGCGGATGACAAGCTAGCTGGCTTTAAGATAGGGGAAGTTCTCGGAGATCCGCTGACGGATAACTCGCACATTGCGGACGGCTATCGGTACCACGACGCAATTCATTTCGGCTTCCTAGCAGCCTTGGGATGGTCTCCAAACTCGCGTTCTCTCTTGAGGCTGAAGCGTCGATCAGATCCGGCGGTCGACGAATGTGAAGACGGAGCCCGCGCAATATTTGCCGAAGAGGGCCTGGCGGCAATTCTTTCGCGTCTAGCTACCCGCCGCATGGGCTTTCTAAAAGAAACAGCGGTTGACGGTGAAAGTGTCGAGATCGCAAAAGCGGCGACGCTCGGGTTGGAGGTATCTTCCGCACCGTCCTGGCTCTGGCGTCGCGCAATATCTGAAGGCTTCATAGCCATGCGGAAGCTGATAGAGAATGCCGGAGGCTACTTGTTGATAGACATGGACGCGCGAAAGCTTACATACTCAAAGACCCCGCTCCTCTAACGCCGGAATGCGCCGAAGGAAAGATTGATGTAATGGACGAGAAAGATTTCAACAAACTAGTCGAAGACATCGAGAAAGAGATCCTTTCAGGAGTTACGCGCATCGCTATCTTGGGACTTAGCCTTGAGGCACTCAAGATATATCGCCACTTGAAATCGGCTGGGCTTTCGGCGGTCATCGACGCGATATATGTACCGCGAGACGAAGTATCTCCTACACATTCCTTTCCATTCGACATTCGGGCCTTGGATGAGATCGGGCTAGTCGAGTATGAAGCGATAGTAGTTGCCGGGGACGAAGATAAGGAAGACATCCTCAAGAGTGCTCTTCCGTTCATAAAGGGCGCACCCAAGGTGATCGTCGCAGGTTATGGACATTTGGCCTATCGGGACACCATATTCTCCAAGTTGACAGCCGACTTACTGGTTCCGTCGCTCGCCAACGGCTACCCAAACACATTAGTGCATCTATATCAATGCCTTGTTAATGCGGCTCGGCTACAGTTGGACGGCGCGGTTGCGGAGTTTGGTGTATTCAAAGGCGGCACAACAATGTTCCTTTCCAAGGCTATCGAGTCCCTCGGAATGTGTTGGCAAATTATCGGATTCGATTCGTTCGATGGTTTCCCGCCACGGCGGAGTCCGCTCGATATGTACGACCATCCAGACTGTGAGTTTACAGATCAGGGTGCAGTTCAGAATTATCTCAGCGGCCGGAACATTGAATTGATCGCCGGGGATATAGTCAGTTCGGCACAGATTCTTCGAAATAGGGATCTCATCCTTACGTTCATCGACACCGATAATTATAGTTCCGCAGTAGCAGCTATTGACGCAGTCAAAGACCAAACTGTAGTCGGAGGGGCTATTGTTTTCGACCACCTCACTGGCGTAGATAAATTTAGGTATACTTTGGGCGAACGCATAGCCGCTCAGTCCTTATTCGACGACTCACGGTACTTCAACCTCCACGGCACCGGAGTGTTTCACCGGCAGCGCTGAGAATAAAAAGAGGAAACTATGTTGGTTGATGCGCGGCGCCCCATTCCCAGGCCGGGCGTGTACGAACTCTACTGGAAGTTTGCTGTTGAGCGTCAGGCGGCCTTTGACCGCCGCTTTATGGGCGAGGAAGGGCCTTGGTCGAGCGACCCAATCTTGCGAGAATTCAAGTTCTGCAACGTTTTTCGCGCTGCAGATAGGGTCAGTCAATACTTGATTCGTTCGATCTGTTACAGCCCATGTAGTGACACTCCTGAAAATGTGCTTTTTCGGATAGTCGCCTTTCGGTTGTTCAGCAAGATTTCAACCTGGGAAGCTGTTATCGATTATTTGGGCCACCAACCAACGATTGACGACCTGGCATGCGACCGGTTTGCGGAAGCAATCGGCGCGGCGATTTCGCGAAATAAGACCATCTATACTAATGCCTTTATCTTATGTGCAAACGATTTCTACGGAAAGCCGTTGAAATACTTGAATCATATCGAATTGTTGCGCCATATGTTCATTTGGGATAAGTTGTCTGCCGAATTGCTCTCCAGTAGATCGCTGGAGCAGATCTACCGGGTACTGCACGAGTACCCTTTGATTGGCGATTTCATGGCTTATCAACTTGCCATTGATCTAAATTACAGTGAGCTCATCAATTTTGACGAGGACGATTTCACCCAAGCGGGGCCAGGCGCGCTTCGGGGGATCAAGAAGTGTTTCGTTGATACTGGCGGTATGAACCCATCTGAAATAGTCGCGTGGATGGTTGATAATCAAGAGGAAGAGTTTGCGAAATTGGGTCTTGAATTTGGCGGACTATTCGGTAGGAGGCTGCATGCCATCGACTGCCAAGGTCTTTTTTGCGAGACAGATAAGTATTGTCGCGTTGCGGTACCCCATCTGGAGAGTTCGCGAAAGCGTATCAAGGCTAGGTTTGCGCCAGAATCCAACGAGATCGAGTACTTCTTTCCTCCGAAATGGGACATAAACGAGAACATGTGGGCGAAGAGTCCAGCCCGCCACACCGATGGCTTGGTGCTACCGCTATTCTCTTAAAGGTTGTCTTCGGATTCAGCGGTCGAGAAGGACTTCACGCGTTCTTCTAAGGTATGTATTTTCGATCGGACGGCGTCCACCACATCGATCTTTAGCACTTGACTGATGACAGCAGTGCATATGATCACATCCGCGACCTCGGATGAGATGGTCGCTTCGTGGATTATCTTGTCGGGCCGTTGGTGCTTCAGCCGGCCCAAAATTGCTGCGTGAAGCTCTCCGACCTCTTCCGTGAGTTTTGCGGCTTGGGATAGGAGGAAGAGGTCGCTCGATGTAGGAGTGTCGATGAGGCTCGCTACCGCTCCTGCGTAGCCCATTGCCCAGTCGGCAAGATCGTTCAGTCTCAGTTCGACAAGCGGGTCGGGCGGGCTCGCTGTACCAGCTTGTCTTCCGGGCCGGTGGCATCCATCGTTGGTCAAGGTCATGGAGTCCGCTCTCGCTGTGCCAGTGTGTCGAGTTGAACGTAAGGCAAGTGGCCTGTTAGTCGCACTGTGCATAGCGGAGGAGTATCTGGGGATTAGTTGTGTCGTTGCCAGGTGCAGGTTGTTGACTACTACGGCGTTGAGCGTGGTCACAGGCCCGCTCTCACTACCAGCAAGCTGTGCATAGGTCGGCAGCAAATAACCGTGCTGTAATTCGCTAGGGCCAGTCGCATGGTCGCCCTTGGATCCCACCGCCTAACGTCTCGAACCAAGAGACCAGCGACCGGGCCAGC
This sequence comes from Mycobacterium sp. ABE4_509, assembly GCF_056160785.1. NCBI lineage: Bacteria > Bacillati > Actinomycetota > Actinomycetes > Mycobacteriales > Mycobacteriaceae > Mycobacterium > Mycobacterium sp. ABE4_509. The sequence goes on from NZ_JBSWXU010000096.1 coordinate 19,020, forward strand.
CCCTCGGGAAAGTTGCAGCGATGAGATGGCCGGTCGTGCACGACATCGACAGGGTAGCCAGTACGGAAATGTGGAGGAATTTCCGGAGCCCGGTCTCCAAAATACACAAAATGTTCAGAGATAAGTACTTTGTCGCTTTTCGTATCACGTTCAATATGTCCGGGATTTGGTGATCCATCGCTAAGACTATGACGAGAGTTGGCCTGAATCCAATCGCCAGTCTTCCCATGGTGGTAGATATTATCGCCGAAAGCGTATTTTAGGCTGGCGCACATATTTGGCTTTTTTCTCAAGAATCTGCTGTCTACCCAGTAGTCATCATAGGTAAGTATCTCATCAACGCGCATTGCGTAGATGAGGTGGCCACCGAGGGCCCGCGACTTCGAGCCCGTGCCCATCAGCCAGTCTCCAAGTTGTGCTTTTGACCGAATCTCCTGCTTGCAGGTGGCGAGGGTGCAGTACCCGTGGAACGGATTGGGTGCGAATCCGATATCGAAGCGAAGTATGTAGCTAAAAACTCTCGGGCCAGAGGTGCTTATCAGCACTTAGCCCTCGGGATATTCCGCATGGGTTGCGGCGTTCCAGCTGGAGTGGACCAATTGTCCTCGCCGTTGATTGCCCCAATTATAGCTTCAGCATTCCAGCCCACGATTGCGTCGGCGTATTCTTCGAGGCCTCGTGGCAGGTCGCACTCCGCGGCGCCTGGCGCCCAGACGCCGATAATCCGTTTGTCTGGAAATCTCTTTGCGTACTCGATCTCCCAATCCACCCACTCATGGTTCTTGGTATCGGGCGACACCAAAACTACAATCTTGCCCGATCTCTGAATGCGGTCCGCCAGGATCGTCTTGATGTAGGCGTCTGAGGTGGCCTGGTTGGGGTTGGTGCTGTTGATTGACGAGTCCCGAATATCGCAACCGTTCCTTGACAGTAGGTTTCGCAGTTGCGTTAGCAACCGGTCGTCCTCATGACGATGACTTATGAACACGTTGTGCAATGACGACACGTTCACCTCCATGTTTTCTTGATACGAGAGACCCTACCCCTCACCACCGACAAGTTGAGCTCAGCGCCGACTAGTGCCTGCAGGTCCACGTAGCCTGAGTTACATGCCGATTCCTCCGATTCTTGACGTGTTTGTGGTGTGGCATCCGGACGATGCGGTCGGAGGGGTGGTCCTCGACTGGTTAAGTGAGCACTTCCATAGTCCCGCGTTTGCAGGACTTGCGGGAGGAGCGGTCGAGGTCTACGCACGGTCCACGGGTTGGGAGTCGCTCAAGTCAGCGCCTCGGCCGCTTGGCTTGAACGCACCGCTTGCTGGTGACCTGCCGAGTGCGCAGTTCAACGCCATCGTTCCTGTCTTGAGCACCGCTATGGCTCGGGCCTACCGCGACGACGCTTCGTGGACTGCCTACATAGATGACTTCTTAGCATTGGCGAGGTCCGCGAGCATCGGGATATTCCCGATGGTGAGTCCTAGTTCTGAAATCGGGGGTACGCGTCTGGCGGAGGCGTTTGGACCGATACAGGCCTTGCCAAGGGGAAGCTCTGCGAGCGCAGGTGCACTTGGCCGTGAAGTGAGTCAGGCGATAGCTCAACGCGTCGGAGCTGATACGGGATCGGCAACGCGAGTTCGAGTTTTTGTAAGTCACACAAAACATGACTCGCTCGAAGAAGCTGATCAGGAAGGCCCAGCCCTATACGAGGCGGTTCGGAACGTGATAGCGCGCACGCGCATGCAGACCTTTTTCGACGCACAAGACTTGCAGACTGGTGCGGAATGGCAGCGCGAGCTCGATCAAAACGCTTCCGACTGTGCGCTGCTGATGGTGCGCACGGATAAATACTCTTGTCGGGAGTGGACACAACGTGAAGTGCTGACGGCGAAGCGCCACGACGTGCCCATTGTTGGGATGTATGCGCTGACCGCAGGTGAAGAACGGGGTTCCTTCCTCATGGATCACGTACCTTCCTTACCCTGCAATGTTTCGCAGCCCGACGACGATATTGAGCTTGCTTTGAATCGGCTCGCCGACGAAGTGCTGAAGAGAACCCTCTGGTTAGCCCAAACCACCTACCTACACGAAGACGGTTTCGATTGGACGCCCGTGCACTCGCCCGAGCCAGTTACTCTCGCACCGTGGCTCGCTAGTGGTCCGTCTGCGTTTTGATCTGGTGGAGGGTGGCGCGGCCGCGTTGGACTTTGGTGATGATGTCTTGGGCGGGGGCCTTCCAGAT